>CALLVY010000639.1 GCA_938015925.1 uncultured Saprospiraceae bacterium | reverse complement strand
CAGCACATGAGCGAACGATCCTTTGGTGAATGTCCAGTGGACATTCAAGTGAGGGAACCGCTAGCGGAAGGGATGACAGAGGAGAAAAAGACAATTTTTCAGCCATACGAAATTATTTAGAATAAAGTCTAGTCCTTAGCGAATGATTTCAAATTGTCGGGAACCGATGGTGTTTCCATTCTTATTTTGAATAGACATCAGGTAAATCCCTGTTTCCAATTGTGCAAAATTCTTTTGAAAAGAATAAGGGCCTGCATTGGCTTCCTCTTTCCAGGTATCCACTAACTTTCCACTAATGTCAAATAATTGGAAATGCAAATCAGAAGATTCCTCCAGATAACCAGAAATATTAACTAGCCCATTACTCGGGTTTGGAAATAAATCAAAAGCAGCATCAATCACCTCTGGTTTTTCGGTAGCAGTAGTATTCACAATAGGACCATTGGCAAAAGTATAATCACCAGGAAGGAAAGAGTCTATTTGAATTCTTCCACTTCCATTATTGGGATCTCCAAGAACGTTTTTGGTGTAGAAAGGATATTCTATCCATTCCACAGAAGCATCTGGCCGATAAGCAACAATCAAACTATCTTCTGTCTCATTGACTAAATCGTATTCCCAATCATCCGGGCCTCCGCCATTATAGAAAATGGAAGCACTGGCATTAAATCCTTCTGGAAACTGACCAGAGATCGTCCAGTGTCGTCTGTCAGAAGTGCGGGAACCAGGATCAACCGTATCATCCGCCTTAAACCAGTAGGTATTGACAAACATATCACTTGGTTGATCAGCTTGATCAACTTTAAAAATAAAACCGGTGTTTGGAATAGAGACATTACCCGTTTCGGTGACGCGTTCGTGCCCAGAAAACTGAGCGAGTAATAAGTCATAATCCTCATTGATTCTATAAAATTCAGGTTCAAAAGGAATGGTAGCAACATCGCTTGAAATCTGACCATTAGTCATAAAAGTACGCGTAGCCTTCTCATCTCCAGTAATGTCATAAAAGGTTACTTGTAGTGGACAATTGGTGTGGTAATTAGTCGCTCCTCTTAGACCTTGTTCGAAAAATACTTCGATATCAAAGTCACTTCCATTAGGAGTGGTTTTAATCGAATCAATTTCATAACCCGCATAACCCGGAGAGAAAATCCAATCATCGAAATAGGAAGTCAAATCATAACCGGTAATCGCAGACAATTTGTCGCGATAGTTTTCTGCATCGGTAGCGGTATAAATATTGTCCTGTAAAAACTGGGTCGTACCCGATCGGAAAAGAGAATCGCCAAGGTATCCGCGAAGATTGTGTACCATCGAAGCACCTCTATAGTAGGTATGATCACTGTAAGTATTTTCATAAGTCATTCCTGAAAGTGCCAAATAACCTTCCGCTTTATGCAGGTTGGTGATCAAGTTTACATGATTGCCAAGTACCTGCTCTCTAAAAGCTTCTTCTCCAAAAGTATACTCCGTAAATAGATGAGCACTATATTCCGCATGTCCTTCCTTAAACCACATGTCAGAAGGGTGATTAGGGCTAATCATATTGCCCCACCAATGATGTCCTAACTCATGTGCCATCAAGCGATTTTGTCCCATATCAGGACCGCCATAAGCAGAAAAAGCAGGATAAGCAATCAAGGTGGAATGTTCCATTGCTCCAACATCTGTAGCCACAAATCCAACTTGTTCCCAAACATAAGGACCAAACCAAAATTCTAAAGCATCGATACAATCTGTTAGGTATTGAAAAGAGTTTTCCATATTGGTCATTTGGCTTGGTGTTCCTAGCAGGTAGGTTTCCAAATCGCCATAAGCACCAGTATGCGTTTTTCTCGATTCGGCATAATTTGAAATCGCAATGCCAACAAGATAAGTAGGCAGTAGTTTATCCATTCGATAATCTCTCTTGATTTTTCCATTAGTCAAGGTCGTTTCTTCTATGAATTTTCCAATGGCATATCCTTTTCTTGCGGAAGAAGTAATTAGAGAAATATCATAAGTAGCGCGTTCTACAAAATTGTCAAAACAAGGAAACCAACTACGTCCAAAATTATAAGGATTAGAAGACAAGCCTATACCCAGGTTGTAGGCATAGATATCTCTAAAATCAAGTCCTCCAAAACCATTGTCATCTACGCGAGGAACCCCTTGATAATCTATGGAAGCCGTAATCTGATCTCCGGGTTGATAAGTGTTCGCTAGTTCGATGTCTAGGTAGCGGCCATCCCAGTCGAAAATGGCACCTACACCATCAATCTGCACTTGGGTGACCATATAATCGAGTAAGTCAAAGCGAACTTTTTGGACATTCATCATTTTTGGAGTAAAAAGGATGTCGCAACTGCTTTTTACAGTTCCGGCAGAAAAGTTGATGACTTCCAGCGTGATGGCATAGTTGAGGATATCAATGGTATCGCTTCGCTGCTCATTCATGAGGATTTGATTTTTTTCAAATTCACTCAATGGCTCTAGTTTATTATGCAATGAAGCATAATGACAACCCTGATGGTGGTGTTCAGGTTGAGCTTGCAGGACACTAAAGGTGGATACAAAAAGAAAGAGTAGTAAAACAGTAATACGGGAGGCGATTTTCATGACTAATTTTTATTAATTGAAAGAATCTCCCTCAAATTAACAAATGCATCAGACATAAAATAAATCAAAGGAGATTTATTTTATGTCTGTCAGGATATAGGCATAAAAACGGCGTAGAAAATCAGCCAAAGCTGATCTTTACTTTGGGCAATTTTAGCCTAAAATTGGTGTGATCATCGGTAAATCAAGCAAACTAGCTTCTTCTTTGCTAATAGAAGCAAAACCTAAAAATCCACCTGATGCTTTGGCAACATGTTCAGCAAAAGAGGTCAAGCTGGTATAAAGGCGTTGGGCATAATTGAACTCTAATTTTGGCAAAACCGCATTCAATTGAGCCAATTGTTGAGAAACTGCTTCTTGGCGGGTAGCAGTATCCTGAGGCAAAGAAGTCATTAAATGAGTCATGCGTTCAGAAAAATGCTGACCGACCAACTCATAATAAGGATTGAGCGTATCTGGGTGAGCATAAGCTCTGATACCCGTCAATTTTTCTGACCAATCCAGTTCATCCTGATCAATATTGCCATCTGCACCTGCGATTAATATGGTGATCAATGGAATAGAATCCACTAATAATTGCTGTTCTTCCTGGTTGAGTCCTTCGAATTCTTGAATCATGTCCAATCGAGTTTTTAAAAATTAATATTTTTGAAAATGTTCTTCCTTTTTCCTAGAAAAATAGAACATGCTCTTAAAGTCGGCAAAGATAAAAGTAATAATTAAGAAACCATGATAGGTCGAATAAAAAATACCAGTAGTCCGACCAGTAAAAATTAAGGCCCTTCTTCAAGGAAAACAGGATTTTACCAGATTTAGCACCTGTTTTCTATTGCTTCGTCAAATTTCTCTTCATTTTCCCAAATGTATTTTTTCAAGCTAGGAGAATAAAAGTATCTTTGAGAGGTCTAGATTAGTAGGGGAATACTTTCACTTAGTGTTGTTTAAAAAATAAAATCCTCTTTTGAGCTTGCCTTTGCCGGCAGGCAGGTTTTTCATTTCACTCAAAACCACCTCATTTTCAACTCCTTAGGTTTTGAGTGAAATGAAAAACGGCGGACTTTTTTTTCAACCTTACGGACTAGGCTTCATTAACTAAACATGCTCTCTGGTTCCATTTTTAAGAACGAGAAAATTCACTTTTCCATTAAAAATTCCACCATTTTCCCAAAAATGGTCAGACCAACTAGAGAACGAAGAAAATTTGACAATTGGCAAAGAAGGAACAAACTAAGAAGAAACCTAAAAAAGTCACCCCATTAATGGTTCAATATTTCTCCCTAAAAGAGAAATATCCCAATGCCATCATGCTTTATCGGGTTGGTGATTTTTACGAAACATTTGGCGAAGATGCTGTATTAACGGCTCAGGCACTAGGGATCGTACTGACCAAAAGAAATAATGGAGGTACCGATATTGAATTGGCAGGATTTCCCTACCACTCCCTTGAAATGTATTTGCCACGGCTAGTCCGAGCGGGCTACCGGGTAGCCATCTGCGAACAATTGGAGAAACCAAGTAAGGAAAAGAAAATTGTCAAAAGGGGAGTGACGGAAGTGGTTACCCCGGGGGTCGCTACAGATGATAAACTACTCGACCACAAAAGCAACAATTACCTGGCCTCCATCGCCTTTGGTAAGAAAGGTCATTTAGGTTTGTCTTTTCTCGATGTCTCGACTGGAGAATTTTTGGCTACGGAAGGTTCGATTAGTTATGTCGACAAAATGCTACAAAGTTTTGCGCCGACCGAAATCATCTTTTCTAAAAATTGTACCGCAGAGTTTAAGCAGCATTTTGGAGATAAATTCTATACCTATCCGCTCGAAGATTGGGTTTATACGGTAGACTATACCCGCGAGAAATTACTCGAAAAATTTGAAGTCAGTAGTTTAAAAGGTTTTGGGGTAGAGGATATGCAGGAAGCGCAAATTGCTGCGGGTTCCATTTTGTATTATCTGGCGACGACCGAAAATACGAATCTGCAACACATCAATAATATAAGTCGCATTCAACCAGATCATTACGTTTGGTTAGATCGTTTTACCATTCGAAATCTGGAGTTGGTGCACAGCCCACATGCTTCAGGGGTACCACTCATAAAAATCTTGGATCATACGCTTTCTCCTATGGGAGCTCGTTTGCTTAAAAAGTGGGTCGTATTGCCGCTTAAGCATAAAGCAATGATCGACTCGCGTTTGGAAATGGTCGATTACTTTTTGAAAAATACGGAAGTCAACGAGGCCATCGAACAACAAATACGCTTGGTTGGTGACCTGGAACGATTGATTTCAAAAGTGCCTTTAGGAAAAATAAATCCAAGAGAGGTAGTACAATTAGGTAGAGCCCTGAAATCCATTCCACCGATTCAGGAGATATTGGCGAACAGCGATAAGGAACCTTTGAAAAAATTAGGCGCTGGCCTAAATCCTTGTACGCTCCTTCGCGAGCAAATCGAAAAGGAATTGATGGAAGAACCTCCGGTCAATTTAGCCAAAGGCGGCGTGATGGCAGATGGCATCAATGAAGAATTGGATGAACTGCGGCACATCATCAAAAATGCCAAAGACCTACTCCTCGATATTCAAAAAACGGAAGCGGAACGCACCGGGATTACCAGTTTGAAAATTGGTTTCAATAATGTATTTGGCTATTACCTGGAAGTGACCAATCGGTATAAAGGCCAAGGATTGGTTCCCGATGAATGGGTGCGTAAACAAACCCTGACCAATGCGGAGCGTTACATCACCGATGATCTAAAAAAACTAGAAGCCAAAATACTTGGAGCAGAGGAAAAAGTCTTGGTTTTGGAGGATCGTTTGTTTGCGGCATTGATCTTGAGTATTCATGATTTTATTCAGGCGATTCAACACAATTCCTTTTTACTAGCGCGGATAGATTGTCTGCAATCTTTTGCAAGAGTAGCTTATAAGAATAGTTATATCCGTCCTGAAATAGATGAAAGCTTGATCGTAGATATCAAAGATGGTCGTCATCCAGTGATCGAACAACATTTGGAATTGGGAGAATCCTATGTACCCAATGATGTTTATCTCGACAATGAAGACCAACAAGTACTGATGATCACCGGACCAAATATGGCGGGTAAATCAGCGGTCTTGCGGCAAACCGCCTTGATCTGTCTTATGGCTCAAATGGGTTGTTTTGTCCCCGCATCTTCTGCGAAAATTGGGATCATTGATAAAGTCTTTACCCGCGTAGGTGCTACCGATAATATCTCTTCCGGAGAATCTACTTTTATGGTAGAGATGAATGAAACGGCGAGTATTATGAATAATATTTCGGATCGCAGTTTGATTTTATTGGATGAAATCGGTCGAGGAACATCTACCTATGATGGGATCTCTATTGCCTGGTCGATTGCGGAATATTTGCACAATAATCCATTGGCGCATCCGAAGACTTTGTTTGCCACGCATTATCATGAGCTCAATGAATTGGCCAATACTTTTCCGAGGATTAGAAATTATAATATCGCTACGAAGCAAGTGAATAATAAGGTGATTTTCTTGCGAAAATTAATCGCCGGAGGGAGCAATCACAGTTTTGGAATTTATGTGGCCAAGATGGCGGGGATGCCCAAGGCGATCGTCAAACGTGCCAATTTGATTTTGCAAAAATTGGAACAAAAGTCTATTGAAAATTCCAATACCAGTACGGACTCTGAAGCGATCAAAAAATCTTTGCAAGCCTTACCGGCGGAGCCGATGCAGCTGAGTATTTTCGAAGCCAATGATCCGATTGCTGCGAAGCTAAAGTCGGAGATGGAAGATTTGGATTTGAATAGTATGACGCCGATTGAGTGTATGATGAAGTTGAGTGAGTTGCGGCGTTTGTTGGAGGATTAGGTTTTGTTTTTTGGATTCCTAAGAAGGGGAGTGGTTTTCTATTTCGTCCAAGGTGTTTAGTAGGCTAAGGGTGATCTTATTTCTTTCAATGTTGAAATCTTCTGGAGAAATCAAATCTTGCGTTTGTCGTTCCTGTACACGGGTAAGGCGAGCAGAAAGGCTTATTAAAGCGAGGAGGTGATTCTCTGCGGTGGGGTATCTTTTTTGATTTTCCCGAGCTTGTTGCAGCGCTTCTTTAATTTTACCTTGAGCAATTATTTTTTTGACATCATTATTCCTTTCCTTTGCCTCTGCCTCTGATTCTGTTTTAGATTGGGGCTTAAATTTGCTTTTTGATGTTTGTTTTCTACCCGCAGATTTTATATCTGGCGAAGTCCGTTCTATAAAGTCCGCATCAGAGAAATTTCCAGATTCAATTGTGGTTCTTATTTTTTCTAAGATCGTCAAAAGTTCCTCGTTTATTTGATCTATATTTTCGGAAAAATATTTAAAAGTGATAACCCCTTTGGAGTTATAATCTTCGGATAGAATTTTGTTTTTAAGGTTTAGTTGGATCAAGGCGTTTTCGAGATCTTTAGCAATATTAATTCCTAGCATCAAGCTTTGCGTTTGATCGAGTGCTTGCTTCAATTTCCCTTTTTGAATCAGGGTATTAATTTTTGTAATTCTTTCTTCTGCCCGTGGCGGTAGTTTTGAAGGATAATTTTTTTGAGGATTTTCTAATATCTTTTCCTTTTCAAATTCCATGACCAATCGCAGCAGATCTGAAGTTAATTCATTTTCGTGATTCAGTTTATTTTGTTCCGAGATTAAACCTCTCACTATCTGTTCCTTGAGAAGCGCAAATCGGGCAGCATAAAGAATCGCCTGTTTTTTTACGTAAGGATCATTTCTTTCCAGAAGTAATTGGATCGCCTTATCTATTTTATTGGCTCCGATTAGTTCTAATATTTCTTCTGCAAGATTGTTTACCGGATCAGGTACTTCCACTGAGGACGCTGTTTGGCTTTGCTGTTGAATATTAGGATCGTCGACTTTTATAAAGTTATCTGAAGGGAACAAAGCCCTGATGGTGTCCTCATCCAAAGCGCCTGGTTTTAATTTATTCTCTTCTTGCCAAATATAAAGCGCTCTGAAAAAGGCTTCATTAAATTCGCCATTGGTATTGACTTCCTGATATTTTGCCAAAGCTCTTTGCAATTGGATTTTATCTTCCCGTGATTTGTTTTTTACAAAATCCTGATTGATTAAAATCATCTCGAACAAGTCTTCTGGATGGTCGTGAATGACTTTGCTGTAGATGGGCAGTGGGTTATTGGAGACGCGAAGCGTAGGGAGTGGTTCGATTAGGTTGAGTTCGATGGGTAAACGTTGGAGTAGATTATTGCTCACGTTGATTTCTTCCAGGTTTTGCCAATTGCTGATTTCTTCTGGGATTTCTTCTAGTTGGTTGTCGGCTAGTTTGGCCTTGGTGATATTGGGTAGACTTGAGAATAAAAAAGTAGGTAGCGTTTTTAAATTATTGGAAGAAAAATTGAGCCGTTTTAGATGACTGAGTTGGGCTACATTTTCAGGTATTTCGCTAAGCTTACGATTGCTCAGATCCAATACTTCGAGTTCTTCTTCTAGGCAGAGTTGGATCAATTCCTCAACCGATAAAGCACGAAAATCCATTTGCTTGTCTTCATTGACTTGGCTTAAAGCCTCAATCAATGCCCGACTGACTTCCACCCAGCCAAGATCATTATCTGCTTTTTCGATCTGCGTTTCTCGGAGTAGTGGCAATTCCATAAGCGGTGTCTTCTGTTCAAAGGAACCACCCAGGATGATATTAAAAGCTTGTTTAGAACCACTCTGCACATTGCCTAATATTTGCGGAATCGAATCCATAAAAGGCGCATGCTCTAAAAAGGCAGGACTGATCAAATTGATGATCACATCAGATCGATCAATGGCATAAGATTGTTCCGTATGAGGATCAATTTTGCTAATGCCAAATTCCTGTTGGTCAATATTAAAAACCTTATAGCCCGACAAAGAATCCAAATGGGTGACGAAGCGATCGAAATAGGCTCGGTTGTCTGGGTGGTAGCGGATTAATAAAGTCTTGGGTAATTTTCCCAGATCTCCTATAGGGAAAGTAGAAGGATTGGGGTCGTTAAAAACTTGAAGATTCCAAAAGTCTTCTCCTTTTTCCTTATTTTTTTTCCTGACCTTTGCCTCTAGCATCTGTTGCGTGAAGTCTAAGATTCTTGCATCAAATAACGGTCGATCTTTCAGGTCGGAAAAAGGAATACCAGATGTAGGAATTCGACCAATACTTCTGGTAAGCGACCATTCGGTTAAACAAGGTCGAAGCAAGATGGACACCATCTTCAAATCAGTATCTTTTTCCTGCTGCATAGCTTGACGGAATTCAATGCTTACATGCAAGGAAGAAGCTAGATAATCAGGAGATAAAAAAGCCAAAACCAGATCAGATTTTTTTAAAAGTGCTTCTCGTTCCTCTGCTATATCCCGATGGTCAATGCCTTCCAGTTCTTTCTCCGGATCAATAAAATTATAATTACCAATATCCCGAAATTCGGAGACAATCTCCTCCATCATTGTTCGGTCAGGATTAGTATAAGACAAATAAATATTCAAGTCCTCTCCCCCCGAAGCATCAAAAAGAAAATCATAATCACTCTGCTCAAAAACCAATTTCCCTTCCGCATCACTCCGCTTTAAATGCGTCAAGCGATCCACCAAAGTCTCAATGTCATGGAGCATAGTTTCTAAATGTACATCATCAGACTGGCCCGTTACAGATCGGCCATCCACCAAAGGAACTCCATCCGCAGGCAACTGCGGGAAATTAGAAAAGTCTTTTTTATATTCCCCCAAGTCTTCCAGCACAATCGGAACGACCAAAGTCGTTCTGTTAACCATTTTGTCTTCGTAAAAATCAGCGATATTTTTCCTATTCCTCAAACCACCTTTGATCAAATCTGGATTGATCGGCATCAAGGTCAATTCCGCTTCATCGCGACTGCGATCTATGGCATCTTTATTCGTAAAGGAATCAGAAGTATGCTTGGTGTAGTAATCGAGTTCGATCAATCCCTTGGTTTCCAATTCCTTGAGTTTGTCCAATAAAGGGTCGTAAAGGAAACGGAAATTTTTCGCATAACGAAGTTGATTACTATTCGACAAATAAACCTTTAATTTGATGTCCGTCACTTTTTTGCCACGTTGCTGATCGATGGCTTCTTCTACTTCGCGTAGTAGGAAAGTCAAAGATTTTCCACTGCCATCCACTTGCTGATCTTCTAGGAAAGCTTCCACGGCCGCAGTGGTCAGGTCATCCATTTTTCCGGTAAGTTCTCCTTTATAAAAATCCAATGTTTTTAGCCCTTGCTGTAATATTTCGATTTGTAATTGATGAGGCGAAGGAATTTCTTCGGGTACCAAATTATTGAGGGAAACACCCGCAATTTCGATTTTATCACTACTGGATACCGTGGCATTAAAATCTTGTGCAGGAACCGGATTCCCTCCAAGACTCGCTACATTCGCTTGCGCATATTGGCGTAGGCGATTCAATTCCGGATGTTCTTCCAGAAGATTGTCGAGTAATAATTGTAAGCGAACTTGCTCGTGATCGTTCTCAGTGTTTTGTGCTTCCGCAATGGCCTGAGCAATTTTTTGCGTAGCTTCCTGCGGATTGATATAAGTCAAAGCGGCCCAACTTTGCGCCTCCGCAAAAGTCTGTAGACTTTCATCGCTACTGTACAAATGTTGTTCTACATAAGCCAATAAAAAATGTCCCAATTGTTGGAGGCGATCAATACGAAAACTTCCTTTTTGAAATCGTTTATTATTTTTTAATTCTCGTAATAATATTTCTCGAACTGCCGGATCCATTTGATACAATTCATGTCCGGTCTCCTTGCAGAGATTCAGGAGCGTATCGGCCACTGCGATCCAGGGGCTACGGAGTGGACTTCCGTGATTGTCGAAAAGGAAATTGGCGCGAAGAGTGTAGAGTAATTCAGAAGTCAAAGCCAAAGGAAAGGCCGCATGACAAGCGAGCCAATAGTGTCCCTCTCCAAACTTCTGACGAAAGTTGAGAACCAGCGATTGTGCTTTGTCGATGGCAAATTTGGAAGCATTGGAATTGCTGTTGGACACTATAATTCTGGTTTAATTTTTTTTAAATTGCTTTTCCTCGTAGGACATCAATCGCCTGAGACAATCCCTCTTTATGGATTTCAAACATGGGAAAAAATGTGGCAATGTCTTCGGCACTACATCCCTCCCAACGTTGAGCAGGCATGGGATTGAGCCAAACTTGATGGGCGGTATTTTCCTTGAGGAAATCTTTTAATTGCTGTGTTCTTTTTACTCTTTTTTCGCTGTAGGTATTTCTGGCTGCTCCCGCATCGCTGATGATCATTACGACGGTTCTTTTTCGATCCAGGTCTTTTTTCAATTGGCTCAATTCTATCTCTTCAATCAACTGTGGTTGGGCAAATAAATATTTGAGCGGGTAGTCATGAAAATATAAACACCTTGCCTTTTGAAACCTTCCACCGTTTAAGGCAGATAAAATTAGTTCATCCAATAAACCATGAAAAGGAAGCATGGAGCCATTGCGATCTACCAGCAATAATAATTCGACGATATTTACCCTTGGTGCCGTTTGAATCGGTTTGGTGAAAAAACCTTTTCGGGCAACTTCTTCAAATGTTTTTTGTAAATCTATTTCCGTTTGTGCGCCTTCTTTTTTCCATTGGCGAAGATAACGCCAACACTGTTGCATTTGCCGCAGGGTGATGGGCGAGACCGTTCCTTCTAGTAAAAAACCTTCTTGATCCTGGATTTGGAAAGCTTGAAAAGGACCGGGTAGGGAAGTGAGGTGGTCTCCACTTGTGGCGTCTTCCTTTGTGATTTTGTCTAGGCCTGTTGGATCATTCGTGGCCTCCTCTATTGACTTTGGATCTCTGTCTGGTGTTTCTGTGGCCGAAGGAAGAGACTCCTGGGCTTTATCCGACTCTGGAGTGTTTTGTGGATCAGCGTTTTGATCTTGGCTCTGTTGTTCTATTTCTTCTAAAACCTGTTCCTCTGAAAAAACCATTAAATCAAAATGGCGATTGAAAATCCAAATTTCTTCCAGGGAATTGGCCCATAAAGTGAGACAGGTTCTGCGAATAATGCCAAGGTCTAATAAGTACTTTTTATGGTGCAAGGCTTTGATGAGCGATAGGTATTGCTCCGTACCAAGGCTAAATCCTTCGTTGCGTAATTTTATAAAAAGGTGATGTAATGGAAGCTTGTTAGGCATTAGAATGAACTCTGTTTTTTAGCTTAGATATTTTTTCGATGGTTTCTTCTGATGCTCTTTTTGGATCAGGTATTTTTTATGATCCTGAAAGCTCTTGATCAAGACACTACTAAAAGGTAAATCTTTCAGTTGTTCTATTTCCCAATCTCCCGGGCGCGCTTCCATTACTCGAAACCAATCGATCAATTCACTGGTACTCACTTTTTTTCCACTGCTTTCGTCCCCTGCCATGACATCTCGTAGGTGATAAAAAGTTTCAATTGCCGCTTTGATTTTATCTGGAGCGGATTGGATAAAGTGCGCTTTGATGATGTTTTCGAGCTGATTGGGTTTGGGGAAATTGATGTAGTAAAAAAGGCATCGACGCAAGAAGGCATCTGGTAATGCTTTTTCATCATTACTGGTGATAATGATAATCGGTTTGGCATGTGAAGGAGCCGTGATGGTCTTTCTTTGGTATTGACCAGTAGCGTTTTTTACCTTGACCTCATCGATGGTAAATCGCATTTCATCCAACTCCAATAATAAGTCATTGGGAAAGTCAATATCCGCCTTGTCAATCTCATCAATCAGTACCACTTTGGGGACTTGGTCCTCTTTTTTAATTCCTTCTTGGTCTACATAGAAGGCTCGACCAAGCGGGCCATATCGCACATAGGTCTCGGGGTTGAGTACCTCTTCTTTTTGAGCCTTATTCAACTGGCCAAAGATTTGTGCATCGCGTAAGCGATCGACAAAATCGAAGGTGTATAAACCATCCTTGGCTTTGGTTGTAGATTTGATATGCCATTCTACAAAGTGATCGCGATAGCTGATCTTGTCGCTTTGATACAACTCATAGGCCACTGCTTTGGCAAAGCGCGTTTTACCACAACCAGGTTCTCCTTTGAGGAGCAATGGTTTTTGTAAAAGAATAGCTAGATTGATGGCTTCAATCAAACCGCGCGACGCAATATAGGGTTCTTCCTTTCCTCCGATTTGGATATAATCTTGCGTTTTATCCGCAAGGAAATCTTCTGCGATATAAGTTTGGCTTTTATTCATTTTCAGCTAGTTGTTCTTGGATGTCAAAGAAATTGAAATTAAATTTTTGACTCACGTTTTCGAGTACGATATCGGGTTTTCCATCTTCTGAATCTTTCAGGAGTTCAGTGGTGTAGTCTTTTAATTTTTCCTTATTGCTAAGCGTTGATATTAATTTGGGATCAAATTGAGTGAAAGCAATTCGATGATCGCGGAGCCATTTTTCTACCACCTCAAAAGACAAACTGTCCAATTCTTCTAGAGTGATTCCTTTCTCAGGATTCCAGGTGGTAGACGAACCAGAAAGGAAAGTGATCGGACAAGTACCATACGCTTTGCTGTGGTCGATCAAAAACATAAAGATGGGATAACGTATTTTGCTATCACTGGGATTGGCTGCGCCTTCCACAATTGTTTTCCAAAATACTTCCATAAACTGCCGACCCATTTCTTCCGTCCAGGTACCAAAATCTTCGAAACGCAAAACCAGGATTCTGTTTTTTGCGCGCGTATTACAAAGATCATCGACCACTTGTTCCGCTCTGGCGTTGTTGCTTATTTTCAAAGTCTTTCCCAAACTTCTCCAAATTGCATCTGGATTGGTTTTCATGGCAACACTTCCAAAACTCAATGGAATTTCTTCATAAGGAATGTCGTCAATGTCTTCTAATTCCCCCCAGACAATTGGGTCTTTGGCCTTTTGTCGAAGGATGGAATACAACCAGTTTTGCCCAAAGCCTTCTTCTCCTTTGATGAGGTAAGCAAAAGTTTTGTTGCTTTTAAAATTTTGCTTGGATAACAATTGTGCTTCTTGAAACTGAACGGGTTGTTCGGTATAATTGAGTTGGGAAAGTAAGCCCGCAAATTGCTTTTTTTCTTTGGCGCTGCGTTCTTTCGGCGCTTGGTCTTTTTCTGTTTTATTGATCAGTTCAAAAAGCAGCTGACTGTATTTCTGATAGGGGAGCGCATCATTATGTTTGGAAAGTGGTTGCTTGTTTAAAATAAATATTTCGGACAGCGGAAATTCTTTGGCCAGCCAATCCTGATAATCACAATGTCGAGCCAAGATGGGAATAACTCGTGTTTTTGAATTTCCGTCTTTGTGCAATTGACTCGCTAATTTCCAACGAGGTTCCAATTCATATTTGAACAATACTTTGATGCTTACCAATAATACTATAAAGTGCGCTTTTTTCAATTGGGTTTCAAAAAAAAGGGGAACCTCTTCTCCACCAGTAGGCTCCATGGGGAGAATATGTACATGATCTAAAGAGCTCTTTCCTGCAAAGATATGTTCGAACAGACGATTGGCATAGTCCTCGTCTGAAGCGTCTTTAAAGATGAAAATATTTATAGGGTCTCTGGCCATTAAGGGCGAATTGGTTTTTCTAGCGAGGATTCAGATCAAATATACAAAACGAGTAGCATATTGGCCAAAGACTCCGCTTGCTAAAAATACAGAAGCCTATTCAACTCGCTAAAAATTGAATAGGCTTCCGATTGGAGTAGCAATTAAGGGCTTTGCTTTTACTTACCCATTCCAGGCATTCCACCTAGCATCTTATTCATATTTCCACCTTTACTCAGCTTGTGCATCATCTTCCGCATTTGATCAAATTGTTTGATAAACATATTGATCTCATGAATGGTTTGTCCGCAGCCTTTGGCGATTCGACGCTTGCGGCTCATATTAAGCAATTCCGGGTGACCACGTTCTTCCTCTGTCATCGATTGAATGATGGATTCTACTTTTTTGAAGGCAGAATCATCAATGTCGAGGTTCTTGGTCATTTTATTCATTCCCGGGATCATATTGATCAAACTTTTGAGATCCCCCATTTTCCGAATTTGATTGAGTTGACTGTGAAAGTCATTGAAATCAAATTTATTTTTACGGATTTTCTTTTCAATTCTTTTCGCCTCTTTTTCATCAAATTGATCCTGGGCTTTTTCTACGAAAGAGACGATGTCTCCCATTCCCAAGATTCTTTGTGCCATTCTTTCTGGGTAGAAAACATCGAGCGTATCGAGCTTTTCTCCCATGCTGACAAACTTGATGGGCTTACCGACGGTATATTTGACAGAAAGAGCGGCTCCACCTCTGGTATCACCGTCCATTTTGGTCAAGACAACGCCGTCGTAATTGATGCGCTCATTAAAGGCAGCGGCGGTATTGACCGCATCTTGTCCGGTCATGGCATCCACGACAAACAAGGTTTCGGTGGGTTGAATACCGTTTTTGATATCCTCGATCTCGTTCATCATTTGCTCATCTACGGCCAAACGACCAGCAGTATCCACGATGACGACATCAAAACCATGTTGCTTGGCATGCTTAATGGCATTTTGCGCAATCTCAACAGGGTTTTTATTTTCTGGTTCGCTATAGATCGGAACACCAACTTGCTCAGCCAAAACACCTAACTGATCAATGGCCGCAGGGCGATAGACATCACAGGCGACCAATAATGGACGATGTTTCTTTTTTTCCTTGAGGAAAAGAGACAATTTACCAGAGAAGGTCGTTTTACCAGATCCTTGGAGTCCTGCGATAAGGATAATTCCCGGATTCCCTTTTACATTGATTCCAACAGCTTGGCCACCCATTAACTCGACCAATTCGTCCATGACGATTTTGATCATCAGTTCTCCCGGTTTTACGGCAGAAAGGACATTACGCGTACCAAGTGCTTCTTCTTTAATTTTATCCGTAAATTCTTTAGCAATCTTGTAGTTGACATCTGCGCCTACCAATGCACGTCGAATTTCTTTAATCGACTGGGCGATATTGATTTCCGTCAATTTTCCATCTCCCTTCAGCGTCTTAAATGCTCCTTCTAGTTTGTCACTAAGATTATCAAACATAATTTTTTATTTTTTACTTCCGGCCTTTTCCCTAAAGAATGCCTTCTAAACAATTGAATTTTGTCTGGCTTTCAGACTAGTAGTGGCGGTAAAATGGATGATTTTAACTCCATCAAATTACCATCGGCTGCAAATATAATAAATACTCTTTGCTGTTTGTTGAAAAAAATGGAAGTTAGCGGAGGAAATTGCTGCTTTTTTAGAGGAATGAAGATGATTTCTCTAAGTAAATGTGTTATTAAGCCACAATCAGCTTTTCATTTTAATTCCTATCTTGCTTTTCTTTGCTAGGAAACGAACCCTGTTATCGCTATGTCAATGCCAAAGTCATACTTTATTTTACTACTATTTCTTCTGATTGGAACAACTGTTTTCTCCCAAGACTCTTTATTTGTGAAGGGAAGATATGCAGGTTTAAATATTTCTGGATTATTGAGTCAAACACCGATTTTACCCAATAATGGAGAAAGTGCGGGTTTATATGCCTTTCTATTTAAAAGTCCATTAAAGAGAAAACCAGGAAAACGGTTTCGATTTGGTATTGGTGGTAAGGTGGGGCTTGGTGATTTTTCAAATGCTGGTTTTTCTGTGGCGATTGGGACAGAACGAACCATCGTAGAGGCGGGACGCTGGCAAGTAAATTTTGGGGCTGATGGCCTGCTTTTTTTTGAGAATAGTTTGGTCTCTGCTGGGGTTGGTATAGGTTATGGGCCGATTGTAGGGATTAGTTTTGATATCAATAAAAGAATTAGTTTGCTGACCGAAGGATCTGCTTTTTTAACCTTATCCGCCGGACCAAGTGCTGGACTTGGTGTGAATTTGCGGCCTCCGACGGGGCTGATCTTTGTTTTTAAGTATTAAGTTAGAGAGCAATCTATTCTTCGCCAAAAAACTAAATTCCAATGACTTTTAATTCTTCCTTTATGAAAAAGTATTCTTTTACCTTATTGTTATTGTTGCTCACTTTAGGACTAATGGCACAAAATAAATCCAAAAGGAAAAGCTCCCAAACAGAGGATAAACGCTGGCATGAATTGGAATTCAATTCGGTGTTTCTATTGCAGGAGATCTTGGGGAGTGCAGATCCAGAGGATATCCAGAAAAGTTATTTAGTGGGTTATAAAATGGGCAAGAGAAATGTTGCTTTGCGAATTGGATTTGGTATGGGGGCTAATTTGAAAAATGAAAAAGAATCGATATTGGATGAACGAGGTACCAGGGATTTTCGACTTAGAACCAGAATCGGGATTGAATGGCGAAAAAAATTGATGGAACGTTGGACACTCATTAGTGGAATAGACCTGATCGGTTCTATCGCTTATTTTGAAGATATAACATCGTCCAGTTTCGATGTCGTAACCAGCAGAGATCGAGAAAATGCCATCGGGGCGGGGCCTTTAGTGGGGCTCCGGTTTTGGATAAATCCTAGTATTTCATTGGCTACAGAAACGGCTTTTCATGCTTTTTACATTCAGAAAGTGGAAGAAGTAGATTCTCAAAATCTCCCTGTATTTGATTCTAAAAAGGTTACGTTTGAATATCCGATCCGTTTTGACCCACCCGTAAATCTGTATTTGATTATCCGGTTCTAGCTTATAAAATCCTGATTTGGGGCATAAATAGGCGGAAAAGATGTTAAATTTAGACCAAAGGAATCATTTCTGGTGCTTTAATCGTTCTTAGTATGTATTTTAAGTCATCAAATTGTCAAACCGAAAATCACAACTAATATATTTATTATGAAAACAGTTTCGACACTCTTTTATCTATTTGCCTTTCTTGGGATATTTTTGGTCTCTTGTACCGACACGGAAGAGAAATTTCCAGATATCAAAATCGATGAATTGAATCTGCCAACTGATCCTTATGATTATACCAACGTAACTATTCCTGATGAGGTGGTGGTAAATCTAGAAGACAATACTCCTGAAGGAAATAAACTAACGAATGAAGGAGCTACTCTTGGTCGAGTTTTATTTTATGATAAAAAAATGTCGCTCAACAATCGCGTCTCTTGTGGAAGTTGCCACAAGCAAAGCCTTGCTTTTGCCGATGATACTCCTTTAAGTGAAGGTTTTGAAGGAGCAAAAACGAAAAGAAACTCCATGCCGATTGCCAACCTACGTTATAATACCTCCTTTTTCTGGGATGCTCAGGATTTAAAAATGGAAGAACAAGTCTTAAAGCCAGTAGAAAATCACATCGAAATGGGGATGGAAGATTTTGACAAACTGGCTGCTAAATTGGCTACAGTAGAATATTACGGGGATTTGTTTGAAGACGCTTTTGGAACACCGGAGGTGACAGAAGATCGAATCTCAAAAGCACTAGCTCAATTTATGCGTTCTATGGTTTCTTTTGATTCCAAATATGACCAAGGAGTAAATAATAATTTTTCAAATTACTCTGCTCTGGAATTAAAAGGGATGGAAGTTTTTGAATCTTCTAAAGCCAAATGTGCCAATTGTCATGTGCCTCAGCACAACTTTACTATCGGTTGGGAAGGAACATTCAACATTGGTTTGGATACCGACTATGCAGACGAAGGAGCAGGAAGAGGATCTTTCCGTATTCCATCTTTACGAAATGTAGCGCGTACTGCGCCATATATGCACGATGGCCGTTTTGCCAATTTGGAAGAAGTGATCGATCACTATAATGAAGGGGTAAAAAATCATCCCAATTTAGATTGGAATTTGCAGTCAGAAAATGGTGGCTTGGGACCGATTCGAATGAATCTTAGCACTAGTGAAAAACAAGCACTAGTTGCGTTCTTACATACCTTGACGGATGATTCTTTTCTTCAGGATCCAAGATATGCGACTCCTTTTTAAGCCATAGTTCTTAAAACGGCGCAATAAAAAAAAGCGATTTACTCCCCAGTAAATCGCTTTTTTTTGATCCCTCCAATACTTTCTTTTCAAAGGAGGTTTCCTAAATTAAAGTCTACTAATCTACCCAGTCCGCAATAAATACATTAGTGTCTCTTCCTTTATTATTTCGGTTGGAAGAGAATACCAATTTCTTTCCATTAGGCGAAAACATTGGGAAAGCATCAAAGGTATCGTCAAAAGTAACTTGTTGCAATTCCGTACCATCTTCCTTAATAGAAAAGATATTGAACTGGCGACCACTTTTTACATGATGATTGGTAGAGAAAAGGATTTTTTCTCCAGAAGGATGATAGAATGGAGCCCAGTTGGCACCTCCTAATTTTGTCACCTGCCGCATATCAGAGCCATCTACCTTACAAGTATAAATTTCCATTTCAGTTGGTTGAACCAAACCTTTGGCCAATAAATCTTTGTACGTTTTTTTCTCCTCGTCTGTCTTTGGACGGGAAGTTCTAAACACTAAGCGAGTTCCATCAGGCGAAAAGAAAGCACCACCATCATAACCCAATTCATCAGTTACCTGGCGGACATCAGAACCATCCACATTCATGGTATACAATTCCAAATCGCCAGAGCGAATAGAAGTAAAAACGATTTTTGTACCATCAGGAGAAAGCGTTGGTTCTGCATCATAACCTGGCGAATCTGTCAATTGAGTCTGGATGTTTCCTTCCAGGTCGGTTACAAATATATCGAAGCCGGGAAAAACGCCCCAGACATATTTACCATTACTACTTCGAGGGGCTTGAGGACAAGCTTCATCCGCCAAGTGAGTAGAAGCATAAATGATGCTTTTGTCTCCTGGCATAAAATAAGAACAGGTGGTTCGACCTTTTCCAGTACTGACCATTGGGGCTTTATCCCCTTTATAGCCTTCGATTGGCATGTAATAAATTTGATCGCATTCGGTTCCCCATTCTGGGTTAGAAGCTTGGAAACACAAAGATTTTCCATCAAAACTGAAGTAGGCTTCAGCATTATCACCACCAAAGGTCAATTGTTGGAGATTGGTAAGGTGTTTTTCGCCAGGGTATTCCAATTTGGCGGTTTTAGTTTCTGTAATCTCTTGTACTTCGGCTTTTTGTTCCGGTGCAGGAGCGTTGCAGGCATTTAAGGCAAAGGCAAGACCAATAATAAGGAGCTTTTCTAATTTCATTTTTCGTAAATTTTGCACCAAAAATACACTTTGTTTAGACTACTTTTGTTAAGTACAGGATAAAAAAGTAATTGTTTTTCTAATGAAGTCGTTTTTAATCAACTTCAATCTTAGGCAAATCTATCGATCCTGTCCTGTAAGCCTTTTAGCACAATCACCTTTAACCCGCTTTTTATGCGAACGTTTCTATTGTTTTTTGGAATTTCCTTTTTTGCTGTAGTACTCTGCTGCGCTTGTTTTTCTAAGGAGGATTCGAATAAGGAAAAGCCCAAAGTTTTTAGGTACAATCAACATCGCTCCGTCACCTCTTTGGATCCGGCATTTGCCAGAAGCCAAAGTAATATTTGGGTGGTCGATCATTTGTTTAATGGTCTGCTTCAGCTAGATGATTCCTTGCAGGTAAAACCTGCTTTGGCTAAGAGTTGGAAGGTCTCTGATGATGGGCTCGAATATACTTTTGCCTTGGAACAGGAAGTCCGTTTTCATGATGATGCGGTATTTCCAGAAGGAAAAGGGCGGGTTTTGGTAGCGCAAGATGTGGTGTATAGTTTTAATCGGATCATTGATGAGCAAGTGAATTCGCCAGGGAGTTGGATTTTCAAAGGACGAATAGATAGCCTTCTTCCTTTTCGCGCAGCAAATGATTCCACTTTTGTTTTGCGCCTTTCCGAGCCTTTTCGGCCAATGCTGGGGATTTTGACGATGCAATATTGTGCAGTAGTTGCCAAAGAAGCCGTGGTGCATTATGGAGCAGATTTTCGGAAGCATCCAATTGGTACCGGTCCTTTTCGCTTAAAAAAATGGTTGGAAGATCAAGCTTTGTTTTTGGAACGCAATGAGGATTATTTCGAAACAGAAAGGGGAAATGCCTTGCCTTATGTGGAAGGTGTTCGGGTCAATTTTATTCCTGATCGGAAAACTGCACTCTTAGAATTATTGAAAGGAAGAATAGATTTTATGAGTGGATTGGAGTCTTCTTATACCAATATGATGTTGACGGCGCAAGGAGAATTGAGAGAGGCACAGCGAGAGAATTTACAGTTTATCAGTTCGCCTTATCTCAATACAGAATATTTGGGAATCAATATGGAAACGGCCACGGGCAATAGCCCTTTGGCGCACAAGAAAGTACGGCAAGCGCTGAATTATGGTTTTGATCGCAAACGAATGATGCGAAGCTTACGCAACGGCATTGGCCATGCGGCCAACTCCGGTTTTTCTCCAAGAGGTTTGCCTTCTTTTGATCCGGTGTCGGTGCCGGGGTATTCTTATCAGCCCGCGAAAGCTCGGCAGTTATTGCAAGAGGCGGGTTTTCCCAATGGGGTCGGTTTGGAACCGATTCAGTTGTTGACCAATAAAGATTATCTCGACCTCTGCACCTTTATTACTCGCCAATGGGAAGACCTTGGAATAAAGGTCAATATTGAGTTGGTAGAATCTGCGGTTTTGCGGAGTCGCATGCGGAAAAGTCAAGCGCCATTTTTTAGAGCTTCCTGGATTGCGGATTATCCTGATGCGGAGAGTTTCTTTACTATGTTTTATAGCAAAAATCCGGCACCACCGAATTATACCCGTTTTAATAATCCCAGCTTTGATCGAATGTATGAAGAAGCGCTTGGAGAAAACAATGATAGTCTTCGTTATGCTTTATACCACGAGATGGATCGCTTGCTGATCGAAGAAGCTCCGGTGATTTTTTTGTTTTATGATGAATCGGCTTTGTTTGCCCGGAAGGAGGTAAGTGGTTTGAGTAGAAATGCGATTAATTTATTGAATCTGAGAAGGGTAGAGGTGGAATGAGGAGTAGGATTGTAGGGCTTGAGTTCAGGAAAGAAAAAGGTGGAAGTTTTATTCTGGATATTGGTATTGAATATCGAATCGCCAATTTTGAATAATGATTTTGACGAAAAATCGCGAATTCGTGGAGAAGTATTGGTTCATCAATGATTAATTAAACTAAACCATTCCATCGATCGGCCCTATCAAGATTGAATACTAGCGGAGGAGAGTCATCCTTTTTTAAAAGAATAAAGAACTTCAACCAAAAAAAAATCCCTTGCGAATTACTCGCAAGGGATTTTTTAATAAATAACTGAACTAGTTCTTAGTAACCAGTAACACCCAAAGACTTCAAAGTCTCGATGTTTAGGTTTCCTACAGGAAGACCTTTTTCAGTTTGGTATTGCTTAAGAGCAGTTTGAGTATTGATACCCATAACGCCATCAGCACCACCACAGTTGTAACCAGCTTTGTTCAAAGCATTCTGAACAGCTCTTACTTTACTAGAAGTAGTTTTTTCAGCACAAAGGATCTCAGTCCATACGGTGTAACCACCTTGTCTGATCAAACGTTTTTCTTTGAAAGTTCTAGAAACAGAAGGAATTACTTCCTCACGAGTTGCTTCAGGACTAACCAATACTTTCTTAGAAACAGTATTGTATACAGGATCTACAGGAATTTCTTCCACACGTGCAGGCTGATCAATAACTTTCTTAGAAACTGTTTTGTATATAGCTGGAACTGTATTTTCGATAGTACGAGAAGGCTCAGCTAATACTTCATAAGTTTCTGTACGGTATTTAGCAGGAATAAGCTCGTAACAAGCTACGTAGCAATCCTCAGGATTCTGAGAGAAACAGTTAGGAGATTTTTTCTTCTTCACCCATTTTCCTCTTTCAGGAGATTCCAAGATTTGACGTGTCTTTTTCTCGTAGCGAGCAGGAACTGTTTTAAGAGTAGTTTTTGCAGGCATTACCATTACTTGCTCAGTAATAGTTTTGAAAGTTGCAGGAATAGTCTTGTACTTAGTAGACCCTTCTTTAACCATCATTCTTTCCGTAACAGTTTCGTATACTGCAGGTACTTTTACTAATCTAGTAGAAGCTTCTTTGATAACTTTTTGTACTTCCACAGTCTCAAATTGATCTGGGATTTTACACTTTGCGTAGCACTTACCGTACTCATTGGTTGGAGGGAGATCATCGAAAGGGATGTCAGTCTCTACCTGTGCCATAAGGGCAGAAGAGAAGAAGATAGCCAGCGCAAGGCTCAATAGATAATTAAGGTTTCTCATTATCAGAAATGTTTTTGTTAAATGAATTATTTAGAATTGTGTAAGAATCAGTTTAGAAAATTAGATTGTTTATCTCTGATTTTTGTTCAATTGGAATTTTATAGGGGAAACATAAGTATATATGGGAAAAAATCCCAATACTTCACTTGATCGGCAAAGGTAGATAATTTTTCTAAAATTTAAAAAGGCATATCCATATTTTAAATAGATAATGGCAAAGGACTAATCTTAGAAGAAGAGCAGGAAGGAAAGTTACTTTTTTTAAATAAAATATTAAATCTTTAAGAGCTTGATAGTTAGTGTTTTATACTTTGGCTGAATGATTTTTAGGAAGTAGATTCCGGTGGGTAAATGTTCTATAGAAAAAGTACTGTTAGAGACATTTTTTTCTGTTTGCAGGGTATTAATAGCTCCTAATGGCTTTCCAGAGTAGTCATAGAGCTGAAATTCAGCTGGAAGTTGTGATTCCTTTTTAGAAATAATCGTAAATTTTCCTTCACTTGGATTGGGGTAAACCTCTAAGGAAACAGAAGGCGTTTCACTAAAACTCGTAAGCCTATTGAATTGAAGGCCTAAGGGATGACTTTGGATTTCCCTTGCTTTTCCGTTCGATAAGACTTGGGAAGCATGATTTGCTTCCTCGATGATTTGGAGCACCTCAGATATATAGCCCGCTTTTTTTGTCTTGACTTTAATAGAGAGTAAACTTCCTGCTTCTTCCATTCCCTTGCCAAACCAATTGATTCGAATCAAACCTTCGTTTTTCCGGCTTTCATCAAACATCAAATGCTCCAAATTAGGGCCCGCACCTTTTTCGATCTCCATGATTTCTACCATTTCCTGATCCAGACTTAAGCTAAATTGAAAACCGGCCAACTCTGCCTTAAGCAAATTTGGGATTTCAATATCCAAAACAGCTCCTTGCTCAAAATATTGATCTTCCATTTGTAAGCTAAGAGGCTCCGCAGTAGCAATCCCCTGTTCGGAAGGACCGACTAATCCAGGATTGGCATCTCCACTAACATCACCGACCTTAATCCCGATAAAATTGGCATCCAATTGATCCATCTGGACATTGGGATAAGGGATAGAATTGGGAGGAATAGAGCCAAGAGGGTTTAGTGGATTGGGAAAAACATGATCGCTAGGAATAAATCGCCAGGAATCATTATTGGGAAATTGATTGTCTATCTGTAGTAAGAGCCTTTGGATAAAAATAATATCCGAAATGCTAAGACTTCGAGAATTGTTGACATCTGCTGCAAAAAAATGATAAGGACTGGGCAAGGTATCAATAAAAAGTAAATGGCGCTGAATCAAAACCATATCCAAAATGGAAAGCCCATTACTGGGATTTTCTGTTTTACTTGGAGTGATGTTGACATTCGTACCGAGGCTGATATTGGAAAATTGGTAAGCACCATCGGTTCCAGAGAAATTGGGAAAATTACTTGGATTATTATTGATGGTTAAAGAGACGTCTGCGATTCCGACATTGTCCAGGTTTTTGATTTCTCCACCAATGTTTACGGGCAATTGTGGTGGAGTAGCACCAGTATTAGCGATAGCGACATCAATAGAGTCAACAGTAGAGCCAGGACTTGGACCTCGTGGATTAAAATTGACGCTTCCGTCAGGAGCGATGACTACAAAAGTAGGGGTTCCCAAGAAATTGCCATAAGTTCCTGCCTTATAAGGAGCGACTGCACTTAAACTTCCTCCATCTTGTCCCGCGCCATGATAACTTAAGCCATGCATGCTTTCCCAGGCGGCCACATCACTATTGTCATCAAAGCTTTTATCACTTAAAGAGAGAAAAACCACATCCATA
>CALLVY010000638.1 GCA_938015925.1 uncultured Saprospiraceae bacterium | reverse complement strand
CTTAATGATAATGTTGTAGACCTTGATACAAGTGCAAATACTGGTGAGAAATCCTGTATGGAATTGTTGAGGCAGAAAACTTATGCTTTGGGAGGAAATGCAATTGTAGGAATTGATATTGACTATGCAGAATTCGGATTGAAGGGAGAATTAATGCTGATTTGTATGGCTGGTACGGCAATTCAAATAAATGATTTAGAAAAGGTTAATTCGAAAATTTTGGAAGCCAATAATAAATTTAACGAGTACTCGGATACCGTTTATAAAATATCTAAATATCATACTATTGTGAATTAAGAAAACACCACCGTTCCATCCCAAACCTAACACTTCAAATGCCAAGAAACATAAGGAGAGCATATTCGATAGAGTAAGAATTATTCTAATTAAAAAAAACGAAAAGATGACTCGAAACAAATATTATGAATTTAAAAAGTGGTTTACCTTTTGGGGCATGTTTATCAATCAGGAAAAGGAGGTTCAAAAAGTGTTGAATCGATATAATTCGGAAGGATGGAAGCTTGTTCAGTTTGAATGGAATGCTTCAAAGCTTACCATCTTTAGATGGATCATTGTGATAATAATTACTTTGTTGACCCTAGGATTTATGAGTTATTGGACCGGTTTTTCTATGGTTTTTGAAAAAGAGGATTGATGGGCAGTGTGTCGTGAGTATTCATTTGTTAATTGCCATTAAATCGAATAAAAATTCATTATGGGTTTGTTCATACGGAAGTCAAAAAAAATAGGTCCCTTTAGGCTAAACCTATCAAAATCAGGATTAGGAGTATCTGTAGGAGTTGCAGGTGCCCGAGTTAGTGTTGGTCCTAATGGCACCTTTGTACATATGGGAAAAAATGGTTTGTCCTATAGGAAAAAGTTAAACACCAAATCCAAAAAGCAAAAATTCACGGAAGAAGTAAATCTAAATGAACTCTTCACACTAAGTCCTCAAAAAACAATAATTACAACTACAAATTTTGATGGAATTACTGATGTTGACTCTGAGGATTTTATTCAGACGCTTAGTCAAAATGACAAGAAACTGTTTCTATACAAGTGGTTAGGTATTCTTCCATTGGTTCTTGCATTTGCTTATATCTTAAATTATAATGAAGTAGAATACAAAACGGAAATAACTGAAAAGTTTCAAATAAGTACAGAGGGGGCAAATCTTCGAAAAGAACCAAGTAGAAAAGGTAATGTAATCCAAATAGCAAAAAAATATGACGAGTTTCTAATTAATTCAATCGAGGGAAATTGGGTAGCCGTTGAACATGAGCATTCGATATCTTATTTGCATAAATCAGTTGGAGAAGTGGTCAAAGTGTCTCATCAAGTAGAATCATTTTTCCAAGGTGATAAGTTGCCGTTATATCCCTTATTAGGATTCATTCCTTTAATAATAGGTCTTGCAATCTACGACGGACGAAGGAAAAGAGTAGACATCTATTATTCGATGGATGACGAATTCAATCAATTGTATAGCTATCAAAAAGAGTACTTTAAAGAGTTTCAAGCAAACAGAAAGGTCTGGCAAAAAAAGACCAGTCAAAGAGTTAGAGATTCCAAGTATCATGCAGGAGCAAGCAGCCTTGTAAAACGCATCAAAGTTTCAAAGATAGCATCTGATAGCCTACCAACTCCACTGATCAAAACTAATGTTGAAATTCCTCATATAGCGCTATCGAATATAGATTTATATTTTTTTCCTGAACGATTGATACTTAAGCGGAATAAGAAATATGCAGCAGTCTTCTATAAAAATATGGAAATCAACCCCTCGCTCATTAGATTTATTGAAGATGAAAGAGTACCAAGAGATGCATCCGTGGTTGACCAAACCTGGCAGTATGTTAATAAGAGTGGTGGTCGAGATAAACGATTTAAATCTAACAGGCAGTTGCCAATATGCCAATACTCAGAGTATCATTTAGTCTGCAAGAATGGGATAGATGAAGTAATTATGACTTCAAGAGCAGGTGGGATGGATAAGTTTAGCAAATTTATCAACGTAATTGGTGATTATCAATTGAAGTTTGAAATAGGTAATGAATGGTAGTTAATACGCTATGCGATGACTGCTAGTTTAGCAGAATACGCTGTACAGACCTATCATTGTGCGTAATAAAGAAAAAAATAAACTTCCAAGAAACAAATAAATTTATGGAGATAATAATTCTATTTTTAATCATTGTCATTTTATATCTTTTGTTCAAATATCAAAAGGTAAGTAAGGAGTTATCTGTAATGGATAATAATTTCAATCAATATAGAATACAATCGGATTTAAAGCTAAACGATTTAGAATCAAATTTCATAGAATATAAATCAGAAACAGAATATCTGAAAAAATATATCCCAATTAGAGAGGTCGAATTGGAGCTTGAAAGAATTAAATTAAAAGGAGAAGAACAACTACTACAAGTCAATGAAGAATCTAAGAACATCATTCTTGAAGCAAAAAGAGAAGCTAAAGATATAAAGGCAAAAGCAGATAAAAAACTAAATCAATCTCAAAGTATTGCTTCTACCATAGAAAAGAATGCTTTGGCTAAGGCGGAAGAAATAGCAGGCGAAGCTTGGAAGGCAAAAGAGAATGCTGTCCAATACGAAGAAACGGTAAAAGCAATGAAGAATATAATTAAAGGTTATGGAGACGAATATTTAATACCAAATGAAAGTCTTTTAGATGATTTAGCGGAAGAATATAATCATACTGAAGCTGGACAAGAACTTGCAAATATTAGAGTCCTAATTAAAAAAATGATTAAGGATAATGAAGTTGCTGATTGTGATTATGTAGAGCAACATAGAAAGACAACAGCGATTGAATTTGTAATTGATGCATTCAACGGTAAGGTCGATTCCATTATGTCAAAAGTTAAACATGATAATTATGGCGTATTAAATCAAAAACTGAAGGATGCATTTAGAATTGTAAACCATAATGGTAAGCCCTTTAGAAATGCACGAATTTTATCTCGATATTTTGATACAATAATTCAGCAACTAAAATTAAGTGTTACGGTGCATGAATTAAAGAAAAAAGACCAAGAAGAACAACGGAGTATAAGAGAAGCAATACGAGAAGAAGAAAGAGCCCGCAGAGAATATGAAAAAGCTTTAAAACAATCTGAGAAGGAAGAAAAAATGATTGCGAAAGCTTTAAAAGAAGCGGAAGCAAAATTAAAAGGAGCTGCTTTAGAAGAAAAAGAGAAATATGAAAAACAACTAAATAGCCTTATGGAAGAACTTGAAATTGCTCAAGAAAAAGGAAAAAGAGCTTTATCTATGGCTCAACAAACAAAAAGAGGCCATGTTTATGTAATATCAAATGTTGGATCTTTTGGTGAAAATATATTTAAAATTGGTCTTACCAGAAGATTAAATCCTTTAGATAGAGTAAAAGAACTCGGAGATGCTTCTGTGCCTTTTTCGTTTGATGTTCATGCAATAATATTTTCAGAGGATGCTCCCAATTTGGAAAAAGAACTTCATTCTACTTTTAAACAAAATCAAGTCAATAAAGTGAATCCACGAAAAGAGTTTTTTAATATTCCACTATCAGATATTAAAAACCAAGTATCAAAAATGAATTTGAATACGCATTGGACAATGAAAGCCGAGGCAATGGAATACCGTGAAAGTTTACAATTAAGTGAAGAAAAAATAATAAGCTAAAAATAATCCTCCAACTCAATAAATCCCACCACATTCCACCCGTAAAACATTTAAACCTCTAGCCACTATAAAACCTCCTCATTCCCTAAAACGATAAAACCCAACAAGAACAAGTAAAACCAATGAAAATTAAAAAGAAAATATTTGAAATTTTAAATACCGAAAAAGGGAGTAAGTCAAAACACAGTAAATATTTTGAATTATTTATCATTACACTTATTACGCTAAGTATCATTGAAATAATTCTGGAATCTTATCATTCACTTGCCGTTAAGTTTCAAAATCAATTTAGGGTTTTTGAACTTTTTGCTGTTGTGGTTTTTTCATTGGAATATTTAGCGAGGTTATGGACCGCAGATTTAAAATACCCCAAAGAAAGAAAAGCATTAGCAAGAATTAAATACGCAACTTCGGCCATTGGAATAATTGATTTATTGGCAATTCTACCGTTCTATTTGCCGCTTATTTTTAAATTTGATTTGCGGTTTATTAGGATACTTCGGGTTTTTAGATTGTTTCGAATTTTTAAATTGACCCGATACTCAAAGGCGATAAAGTTGTTAGGCAATATATTTAAGGATAAAAAAAGTGAAATTTTCATTACCCTTTTTATTAATGCAATTCTAATCCTTATCGCTTCAACAATCATGTATCATTTGGAAAATAAATTTCAACCGAACAAGTTCCCAAATATTATTGAAACTTTTTGGTGGGCCATTGCAACATTGACGACCATCGGATATGGTGATGTATTTCCCATAACAGCAGGTGGGAAGATAATGAGTGGTATAATTGCAACCTTAGGAATAGGCTTAGTTGCATTACCAACCGGCATTATTAGTGCAGGATTCGTAGAGGAAATTCAAAAAAGTAAAAAGGTTAAACCTGCAAGCTTTCATTTTTGCTCCCATTGTGGACAAAAGAATATTGCAGATGAAAAGCACTAATGAAAAACAATTGAAATAGACAAAAGTGGAGATGAACCAATTTTAAGCCTTCCTGTTTTTGATTCAACTGATTTGCTCCCTGCTCAGTGAATACTACCGCATTCCATCCGAAATGGTTTTGGCCACTACCCACTACCCAAGCCTCCCTCCCAAAAAACAAAAAAATTCCCCTTTTAATCCAATATATTTGTCTTTTCCTAAAAAACATCCAATCTTTAGAAAAAGCAATATGCAAATTCAAAAAACCGCCTCCTATGCCATCGTCATTACCTTTGTCTTTGCCCTATTGATCATTGGGAAACCCTTCCTGGTTCCCTTATTTCTGGCCATTGTCATCTGGTATTTGATCAATTCCATCAATCAACTCGTACGGTCGATTCCTTGGGTGATTGATTATATGCCGCAGTGGCTAACGCTCTTGGTTTCCAGTATTTTGATTATTGTGGTCTTGGTCTTGTTTGGAAATTTGATTGCTCAGAATATTGATAACTTTCGCAGTTCGGCGCCCAACTATCGCCTGAATCTGGAAGCTCAGCTCCAAAGAATACTCGCTTTTTTCGGACAAGAAAACCGCTACGACCTCACCAGCCTGGCCACCGAATTCAACCTCAATGATTACCTCCGTAACTTGATCAATTCGGTCTCTTCCATCGCCCAACGTTTTTTCCTCATCCTGATCTATGTCATCTTTCTATTGGTAGAACAAGACACCTTTCCCAAAAAACTAGCGGCACTAAGTTGGACCAAAGAACGCAAAGAAAATTTTAGAAGAATCCTTTCTCAGGTCAATGATGTGAGTAGAACCTATATCCTGGTGAAGTTTGCCACCAGTTTATTGACGGCCGTTTTGAGCTTTGTGGTCTTGTATTTTGTCGAGGTAGACTTTCCGGTGTTTTGGGCCTTTTTGATTTTTATTTTAAACTTTATTCCCACTATTGGTTCCATTGTGGCGACGGCCTTTCCGGCTTTGGTGGCCTTGATTCAGTTTGATACCTTGGGGCCCTTCGTTGGGGTTTTGCTGGGGATTATTGGTATCCAGGTTTTGATTGGGAGTTTTTTGGAACCTCGTTTGCTCGGGAGTTCGCTGAACATTAGTCCTTTTGTGATTATCCTTTCGCTGGTCTTGTGGGGATTGATTTGGGGAGTGGTGGGGATGTTGCTTTGTGTGCCACTGACGGTAATTTTGATTATTATTTTTGCTCAATTTCCGACGACTCGTCCGATTGCAATTTTGTTGTCGAAGAAGGGGAGAGTGGGGAAGATGGAGTGAGGGGATAGTTAGCGTTGATTTTTTCTCTTCGAAATGGTTTACCGAAGAGTGGGGAGATGGATAAATAAGTCGAAGAGCGGTTGGTTAATGTAGTAATTACTTTTGCCCAATTTGGATTTTACCAATAAGCCATCTTCCGTTAATTGATTGAGATAGTTGGCGGCGGTGATGCGGGAAATATTTAAATCCTTTTGCAGGAATTCAATCTTGGTATAAGGATGTTGGAATAAATTATTTAATAAATCCTGACTGTAGAATTTGTAGTCTCTTCGTATCCTTTGTTTATACTCTTGCATAAGTGCTTTTATTTGCAAAATGGTTTGGATGGTTTGTCTGGCCGTTAACTCAATGCCTTCGATGATAAATAAAATCCATTCCTCCCAATGATTGCTTGTTCTAATATTTTGCAATCCCGCATAATAGTTGCTCTTATTTTGGATGATATATCGGCTGAGATAGAGAATTGGAATATCTAAT
>CALLVY010000637.1 GCA_938015925.1 uncultured Saprospiraceae bacterium | reverse complement strand
TTTTTCTGAACACTTCTAATCCAATATCCAATATTCCCAATCAGTTTTATTCCTAGGTATAAAATGTTTTTGTCCAGCTCTTTAAAAGTAAAAGAACTATAAAAAATAAAATTTGCAAATAGGACCTTTATCATTTCAATTGACCGTCGTCAAGAGCATGCAACTCTTTCAGATCATGCGTCAGGGAGCGGTGATTCTGGTAAGCGTTTTATTGGCAAAAAGTACTTTGCTACAAGGTGAAATCGGGCATTTTGAAATGCTTTTGTTTATCGGTTTTTCCCTTTCTTTTTTTTGGATCAATAGCCTGATGCAGGCGCTCTTACCACTCTATCCGGAGTTGGAAGAAAAAGATCAAAGAGCCCTGTTTTTTAATATTTACCTTTTGATTGGAGGGCTAAGTCTGAGCCTTTTTTTATTGATGCAAATGACGAGTGGACATTTGACACAATCATTGGTGGGCGAAAAAGAATTGCCTTATTTTAATCTTTTTTCCTGGTATTTACTTTTCAACCTTCCCACTTACATCGTCGAGTATTTTTACCTTTTACAAAAGCGACCAGGCAAAATAGTTGCTTTCGGTTTTTTCTCTTTTACCTTGCATGTTTTGGTGATCTTAATTCCCGTTTTTATGGGCTATGGATTGCTGTATAGTTTTTATGGTTTGGTGCTTTTGGCAATCGCCAAGCACATTTGGACTTTATTGTTTTTAGCAAACAATGCCTGGTTTACATTTCGGCCTGATTTATTGCAACGGCATTTGGTTTTAATGTTTCCCTTAATGCTGTTTACGCTATTGAGTGGTCTGACGACCATCTTTGACAATTGGTTGGTCGGTTGGTTTTATGAAGAAGAAGCGCTTTTTGCTGTATTTCGTTTTGGAGCAAAAGAACTGCCTTTGGTGACCGCCATGACCGGCGCTTTCAGCGCTGCCCTGATTCCCGAAATCGCCAGTGATACCAAAGCCGCAATGGCGATGATTAAACAAAAATCCATTAAGCTTTTTCATCTCTTATTTCCCATCTCTGCGTTTCTGCTTTTGACGAGTTCCTATTGGTTCCCTGTGGTTTTTAATGAGGCTTTTGCTGCTAGTGCCGCTATTTTTAATGTCTATCTTTTGGTCTTGATTAGTCGAATGATTTTTACCCATACCATTTTAATTGGATTGAAAAAAACGGATATCGTTTTATATATTTCTATCCTCGAAGTGACGCTCAATATTCTATTGAGTTTATGGTGGATCAATCTCTGGGGAATGGAAGGAATTGCTTTGGCGACTGCCGTGGCATTTACGGTCGAAAAAATCCTTACCATGCTCTATTTATTCTATTGGAAAGGCATACGCCCGAAAGAATATTTACATTGGAATTGGTTTTTATGCTACTCTCTTATTCTGTTCATTTGTTTTTTATACACCTTGCAATGATTCAATACCAACAAAACAATCTTACCATTTTTGAGAGTGCGCTTTTCCGTACGACCAGCACTCTTTTCCACAACAAGGATTTGATTTTATTAGCAGACCCCACCTGGCTCCCCAGAGAAATTGACGAAATTCGAAAAGCAGTAAATGCGCTCCAAGATGGTCGCCCCTTATACCTTTTGTTTACCCATTCTGACTACGATCACATCATTGCCGATCAAGCTTTTCCAGAAGCTCAAACCATTGCTAGTCAGGCCTTTGTCGACAATCCAGAAAAAGAGAAAACGCTCCAGCAGATCATTGATTTCGATCAAAATCACTACATCAAAAGAAATTACCCCATCGTTTATCCTGACATTGATCACATTATTCAGGAAGATGGCCAAAGCTTGCAAATCGGATCGACAAAGCTGATTTTTTACCAAGCTCCCGGACACAATCCAGATGGTATTTATACCCTGATAGAATCTGCTGGCCTTTGGATTGCGGGCGATTATTTGAGCAATATAGAATTCCCTTATCTCTATCACAGCAGTAGGGCTTACGAAGCAACCATGGCCAAAACGGAGCTGATTTTAGCGCAATCTGATTTTCAAATACTGGTACCAGGGCACGGAGATGTAGCGACGACCAAGGAAGAAGTTTTGTTGCGAAAAAAAGAATCAATGGATTATATCGAACAATTGAAATCCAGTATTTCCGGAGGAGAAAAATTTGATTTGGAAAGTCTGTGGAGACGCTATGATTTTCCCGTTGGGATGCTGCCATTCCATCAGGGGAATGTCGCTTTATTTAAGAAAGAGTGGGAGAGTGGTGCTTGGTAGAGAATAGGTTTACACTTCGTTTTGACGCGAGGCGATAGTTGTTTTTCCAGAAGGTTGTTGAGCAAAAAATTAGACTACTTATTCGCAATCAATTTCTCAATAATCTCTTCCAATAATTCCTGATTCTGATCAATAAAAACCAAACCTGCTTCCTGTAGATTTTGAGTGTTTTCAAACGAAGCATCGTCCATCTCATCGTTGGCATTATGGAGGCTGGGGTCGAGGCGATAATAATCCCCTTTGTCTTTTGCTTCGAGGGTATCCCAGATTTGTCGCAGTTGATAACTTACGGTTTCTGCATTTCCTGACATCAAAATATCAATGATGGGTTTTACCCAATTGACAATTCCGCGATCGCGCATTTGCCGAAACTTGTATTTCTTGTTTTCTGTACCCGTACTGATAGAAACGATCAGCATATCTTTTGCCGTTGGATGCGCTGGTTTCTCAGGGTCGCAAAGCACTTCCCCAAAATCCATTTTCCTTGCTTCTGAATAGGCACAGAGCGAAGGATTATTGGCAAAGACACCACCGTCGAGGAGGCTATAAGGAGTTCCCAATTCAGAATGAATTCTAACGGGTTCAAAATAGGTTGGTGCGGCAGAGGTAGCGCGAGCTACGTCTCGGAGATAAAAGTTTTTGACCTTATCATGGGCATCGGACGAGGTGAAAAATTTGGCGCTGCGATTCCGAAAATCATAAGCAGTTACCATCGTAGGTTTGATTAGATCTCGGAGCATCAAGTTTCCACAATATTCATTCATCAATTCCGTAAGCGAGTGCGCATCATATTTTTCATCGATCAAACCAGCCATAGAAGTAAGCCGTTTAAATAAGTCAAGATCAAAAATACGATAGCCTTCCTTGACATAAAGATTAAGAGCTGCTTCGGCACTGATTTTAGGTCGCTGATTTTCGTCAGGAATATTATAAAGAATAGATAAAATACCCCCCGTACTTGTCCCCACAAAAAGATCAAAATAATCGCCAAGTCTGATTTCATTGCCCTCACGACTTCGCAATTCTTGCTCCAGATAATTGAGAATCGTCGCAGGTAAAATACCGCGAATGCCACCACCGTCAAGGGAAAGAATTCGAATCTTTTTCATAAAAATAGTATTCGGTCGGTTTGGTAAAATACTGGAAATAATAACGCAGAGACCTAGAGGATGGTTTTTTTAAAACAATTCTCCAAACCTCTGCGTCAGGGTATCGCTAGGATAGATGCTATAGAGGCACGATTAAGATTCAGGGCCTAATACTGCATCAAAAGTTCGATCAATAACCAAATTGAAAAAAGAAAATTTAAATTGATCTGCACGGATTAAGGCCAATCCCGAATTTTTAAGTGCAGACATTTTCATGCTGTCTTGTTGGCTGTTGACCAAGAATTCGAAATCATCGGTTGTCAATAAATTTTTCTCCAAAAGATCAGACCAACGTCTGAGATCTTTCTTCATAGCAGTCAATTGCTTACGTGCATCTTTAGCAGCTTCCTTGCGGTATTTTCTAACGGTAAGTCTAGCAAGAGCATCGATATCATTACGAAGTCCGCGCACTAAACTATTAAATTCTTTGGTATCTGGCATCGGTGTTTGTTTTTGAAATTAAAGTATTGGTTTCTTGTTCTAGATATAATGAAATACGGCTACTTACTCTTTTTGTTTTCCAGGTCGAGTATTTTATTAAAGTTTTTACCCACCTCGTTTTTAAACTGACTGACCAGAATGGTACTTAGTTTGCCGTCGTTTTTCCATTTACTTAAGAAACCGCCTAAAAGATTACCTTCTGGTTTCATCAATAGTTTCCACATGTCAACGCTAGTCTTATTTTTTTCTCCTCTAGCTTCTTCATTGCCAATGTGAGTAGCTACTTTGTTCTGAAAGGCTGTTACTTTATCTGCATTGGCGCTATAATCTTGCGTGGCTAAACCCATCAGATTGAGGGCTTCGTTTTTGATTTCTTTACCCATATTGAAGGCATCTAAATCAAAGGGAACCATTCTGTTGGCAATACAAGAACTCAGAAGGAAAAGAGTGGATAATAAAAAAGTAAAAATAGATTTCCGAAAAGGATTAGGAAAAGCAATTGAATTGGATGAAAATTGCTGGCTCATGGCTATGGTTTTAGTGATTTAAAAAAACAATTTTCCGTAGAAATACTATGGAAAAGGCTTAGGTTTATTGGTTTAAATATATAAAAATAGTCTTAAAAGTATTGAAAAGATATTAGTAAAACGAATGATGTGACCTTTTCCGTATTCGATCAGCCAAAACTAATAATTAGAGTACCTCTCAAGCTAGAAAATTTAAGACTAGGCCCCCTTGATAATTTTTTATCTATTTCGTCTATTTTTGAAAAATTAAAATTACTTTTTAAGTACATTTGCTGCGTTCAATATTATTAACTCACTGGAATAATTATTATGTCGAAAATAATGATCATTGGAGCGGGAGGGGTCGGCACTGTCTTGACCCATAAATGCGCTCAACATCCGGAAGTCTTTTCCGAAATATTGCTGGCCAGCCGTACCAAATCCAAGTGCGATGCCATAAAAGCCAAGGTAGAAAAAGCAACCGGACACACCGGCTTAAGTACCGCCGCGATTGATGCAGAAGATGTTCCTGCATTGACGGCTTTGATGAAAGCTTTTAAACCGGTTATTTGTTTGCATGTGGCTTTGCCTTATCAGGATTTGACGATCATGGACGCTTGTTTGGCCGCTGGCGTTCACTATTTGGATACCGCCAATTATGAACCCAAAGACGAGGCAAAATTTGAATACTCCTGGCAGTGGGCTTATCAGGATCGTTTCCGCGAAGCGGGCCTTACGGCCATCCTCGGTTGTGGTTTTGACCCGGGAGTCACCAGTATTTTTACTGCCCGTGCTGCCAAACATCATTTCGATGAAATCCATTATCTCGACATCGTAGATTGCAATGGCGGCGATCATGGAAAAGCTTTCGCAACCAATTTTAACCCAGAAATCAATATCCGGGAAATTACCCAAAAAGGCCGCTATTACGAAAATGGCGAATGGATAGAAACGGAACCTTTTGAAATCAAAAAATCTTTGAATTATCCCAATATCGGGACTCGAGATTCTTATGTTTTATACCATGAGGAATTGGAGTCTTTGGTCAAAAATTATCCGACCATCAAGCGGGCCCGTTTTTGGATGACTTTTGGTCAGGAATACCTGACGCATTTAAGAGTGATTCAGAATATTGGAATGGCAGGGATTGCACCTGTTAAATTTAAAGGACAGGAAATTATTCCATTGGAATTTTTAAAAGCCGTCTTACCCGATCCCGGAGGACTAGGTGAAAATTACTCTGGCGAAACCAGCATTGGTTGCCGGATTCGAGGCATCAAAGATGGTAAGGAAAAAACCTATTACATTTGGAATAATTGCAGCCATCAAGCGGCTTACGATGAAACCGGAGCTCAAGGCGTTTCCTACACCACAGGAGTACCTGCGATGATTGGCGGAATGATGTTCTTGACTGGAAAATGGACGGGAGCTGGTGTTTATAATGTAGAAGAATTTAACCCTGATCCATTTCTCGAAAAGATGAATGAATATGGCTTGCCTTGGCAGGAAAAAACAGGAATTGAACTAGAAGTATAATAGTAGAGTTTATTCTAAATAATTTAGTATGGCTAAAAAATCGCCTTTTACTCCTCTGTCATCCCTTCCGCTAGCGGTTCACTCACTTGAATGTCCACTGGACATTCACCAAAGGATCGTTCGCTCATGTGCTTCCCTTCCGTGGTCACGGTTCCTTCACTTTGAGTATTGTCATACTCAACCCGCTGGGATCGTTCACTCATTCGCCATAATAGCTACGACTATTAGGTTCCGGGCGTTCCTTGATTGGAAG
>CALLVY010000636.1 GCA_938015925.1 uncultured Saprospiraceae bacterium | reverse complement strand
CAACTGCTTTTCTAGCCTAAGTTGCTTTACCTTGAGTCCAAATATTATCTTTGCGTTTTGATTTTTATTACCCATATGCTCGGCTAAATTAATACTTTTCACTAGCATTATTGAGTAGACTTTATTCTAAAATAGTTTTATGCGATAAAAATGAAGGATTTTACTTCCAATCAAGGAACGCCCGGAGCCTAATAGCCTTAGCTATTATGGCGAGGACGTGACGCAGAGTGGGAGTGAAAGACGATTTTTTAGCCGTATAAATTATTTAGAATAAAGTCTAGTAGACTTTATTCTAAAATAGTTTTATAGGGAAGTTGTTCTAAAATAGACAGATGATTTACTCGCAGACCATTGAATTCCAATACATCCGTTATTTTTTTTCATCCCAACTAAGGCTCCGAAGGAAAAACGGAGTTTCATCCTGAAAATCAAGCACTTACAGGCCACTTAAAACTCCATTTTAAAATAAGCACAGGACAAAAAGGCGATTTTTTTACCATCCTGAATTATTTAGTCTATGGTTTAATAGCGTTTATATATCATTTGGATTTTTCCAAAGAAAGTCTACTATCTAGCTCAAGATTTGTCCTAAACATTCACTATACCGTTAAAATTTATGTCATTAAAAAGTCAATATCAAAATAGAGCAGAAGCATTCGCAAAGACTGCCGGCCAACTAGAATCCAAGTATATGCGATTTTCTTTGGTTCGCTTATTCGTTTTTGTAGCGGCTATTGCCCTTTTTATCTTTCTATTTAGCATCTCCAAATTACTTGCGATCCTCTTTATTCTGGCCTTTCTAGTCGTTTTTGGCTTTTTTATTCGTTGGCATTTGGCTATTAAGGACCAACAGCATCACCAGGAGAGCCTGAGCAAGGTCAATGAAAATGAAGTAGCCGCCTGTGATCATGATACTTCCGCTTTTGCTCCCGGAACAGATTATACAGACCCTGCCCATCCTTTTGCACTCGATATGGACATTTTTGGACCTCATTCTTTTTTTCAATTTAGCAATCGAACCTCTACTACGATTGGCAGCAATAAGCTAGCGGCCTATTTACTCGATGGCGCCGGAGCTTCGGAAATCAAAAAAAGACAAGTCGCCATTAAAGAATTGGCGCAAAAATTAGATTGGCGACAACATTTCCAAGCTTATGGTATGCGCACAGAAGACAATATTTCTCATCTAACAACCCTTAACAAGTGGCTCAATGCTCCCGCTTTTATCTCTGATAAAAAATGGGTCAGCATCGCCATGATCTTATCTCCAATCTGGTTTTTTGGAAGTATTTATCTGACCTACCAACAAGGGTGGCCCTGGCAAGTAGGAATCATTTCTCTTTTACCTCAACTCTGGGTTTTGAGAAAATTTGTCCTGCAAGTCAATGAAACGCACACGCACACCAATCAGGCCGAAAAGGTATTGGCTTATTATTCTCAACTGATTGGGCACATCGAAGGGGAAACTTTTGCTGCTCCAAAACTAAAAGACCTGCAAGCGCTCCTGCAAATGGAAAGCGGCACCGCTTCTGCCTCCGTCAAACGACTTTCTTATATCATCAGCCAACTCAATGTACGAATGAATGCTTTTGCCATCGTACTCAATATTATTGGTTTGTGGGACCTCTTTTGGGTGCTCCGCCTGGAACAATGGAAAGCCAAAGAAAAAGATCAATTGCTCCAATGGTTCAATTGCCTGGAAGAGTTTGAAGCGCTACACAGCTTGGCGACCGTACATTACAATCAGCCAGATTGGTGCTTTCCAGAAATCCACGAAACTCCTCATCTAAAAGGTGTCGAACTCGGCCATCCTTTGATCTCGGCCAAGGAAAGAATTCCCAATGATTTTGAAATGCCTACTGCCGCTCACACTAAGCTTGTGACGGGTTCGAACATGGCGGGAAAAAGTACCTTCTTGCGCACTGTAGGTTTGAATATTATCTTAGCCATGTCGGGTTCTCCGGTATGTGCCAAATCTTTTCGACTGCCTTTGATGCAAGTCTACACGAGTATGCGTACTCAGGATGCCTTGCATGAAAGTACTTCCTCTTTTTATGCGGAACTCAAACGATTAAAAATCATCATCGAAGCGGTTGATTCTGGAAAAGAAAGTCATACCGATCATCGTCAACCTTTTTTCTTACTCGATGAAATTTTAAAAGGAACCAATTCTAAAGATCGCCATACAGGCTCCAAAGCACTAATCAATCAATTGATCAAAAGCAATGGATCGGGAATCATTGCCACTCATGACCTGGAGCTAGGACAACTCGAAGCACAATATGGCGGAGCCATCGAAAACCTTTGCATGGAAGTAGAAGTCAACCACGACGAATTGGTTTTTGATTATAAACTAAAAAAAGGCGTTAGCCAGAGTTTTAATGCGACGCATCTGATGCGAAATATGGGAATTCGGATTGAAGAATAATTTTTTTAATCAAAACCTTGAAGTACCAATACTATGAAAAACGGACTACTTGCTTTTTCCACCTTACTCTTTTTTTTGGCGGCCACTGCCTGTCAAAAACCTTTGCCGGCTAAAGCAAAAGAACTACCTCCACGTCCCGAACTTTTGGAAGGTCGATACAATGTCGGCATTCTCGTCATGGAGGGCGTTTACAATACAGAACTAACTGCACCTTATGATATTTTCCAGCATACTATTTTCCGAAAGGGAATCAAACCCATGAATGTTTTTATGGTTGCTAATACATTGGAACCGATCACTACTTTCGAAGGTTTGCGTTTATTGCCGGATTATAATTACCTCAGTCCTGATTTGCCGCCAATCGACATCCTTGTAGTCCCTTCTGCGGAACATCATTTGGATAGTGACCTCGAAGATAAAGCCATGATTGCTTTTGTAAAAGAAACCGCAGAAAAAGCGACTTGGGTCACTTCGCATTGCGATGGGGCTTTTGTACTCGCCAAAGCGGGTTTGTTGGACAGCATTGGTTCTACTACTTTTCCAAGTGATATTGATGCCTATCAAGAAATGTTTCCTCACTTAGAGGTGCATCGCGAAGTATTGTTGGTTCATGATGGCAAGTACATCACTTCCGCAGGTGGGGCCAAATCTTTTGAAGCCGCGCTTTATCTTTGTGAGCAATTGTATGGCAAAGAAGTGACGCGCCGC
>CALLVY010000635.1 GCA_938015925.1 uncultured Saprospiraceae bacterium | reverse complement strand
GTTTCTACATTCTTTTGAATGAGTCCTCCTTCTGAATCGTAAATAAACTCAACGAAGTAATTGTGATCATTTAAAATTGCTTGAAGAGAATAATCTTTGGGATCGTACACATAGGTTTTCATAGTAGAATGAAAAGGCTGAATCCTCAAGTCATCCAAAAGAACATCATCATCTTCTACTGCAAAGAGTCGTAACTTAAACTTAGAAGCCCCGGCAGGCATTTCAAATTCACCTTCCACTTTGTACCAGCCATCAATCATGCTAGCCATTGGATCTACGGTAAAATTTTTCAAAACAGTATTACCAGAAAGCACTTGAACTTTAGTTGGAGGTGGATCAAAAGGGATATTATTTCGATCACTAAATTTCGTCCAAAATGACAGGACATATTTCTTGTCAGTCTTCGGCGTAAAAAAGGTTTCATTTCCGTTGAGGTCAGATTCAAATTCAAAATAGCAAGTCGGGCAAGCTAAGCCATCTGCAAGATTGAAACTATAAGCTCCAGTATGCCCTTCCGGGTAAAGCCAGTATCGATTGAAATTTAAATTTCCATGACCATCACCGAAATGATTATTTGTAGCATCTAAATCATAATCCTCGAATCCATCGAAAGCAATTTCTTGATGTTCTGCATTTTGAGCGGAGGCTGTTACCAGATAATTTTGATATCCAGATAAACTTGCAGCATATTGTTGAAGTCGATTTTTTCCTTCTTCCGAATTTCCATTAGCATTATACTTAGTAACTTGATTGACCCAACGCCAATCTGCTTGTTCATTAAAAATGGTATCTCTTGACCAATCAAAAGGAAAATATTTAAACGTGCCATCTTCTTCGATCTTCAAGCCTGCCCCAGCCCCTTTAACCGGATCTTGATTTTGATCTCGTGTCTGGATATATGCCCAAGTTCTTAAAGCCCTCGGAACACCTAACTTTCCAAAAGCATAGGGATTTGCAGTTCCATTCTTATAAATATCAGATAAAGTTTGTCCAGTAACATCGGTTGACTGGTTCCCGAGTCCAGTAAAGTTTAGTCCCCAATCTTCATTGAATTCAATTGCATTAGTTTGAAGAACTTCAAGATATTCTCGAGGCTCATCATTAGGTTCCCCACTTGATCCGCTATTGCTAGAAAAAGGCTCGTTACTATAATCCTCCAATGAAACTACCCCTCCTTTACTCACCGATTGTAAATTCCTAAACCCTGAGCGTTCGATGTAAGCTATTTTAAAGGAACTTCCTGAGAGTGGTAGCCTATTATTGAATCTATCTTTTAAATCAAAATCGTTCGTGCTTCTATTAATGTTTGATACGTAATACTTTTTCTGATCAATCATTAGTTCATCTCCTTCGAATAAAATTTCAGCACAATTTGTTGTGACATTATCCAATTGAAATTTATTCCCGCTCCCATTTTTTACATTAAAAGTAGCTCCTTGATTTTTATAAGCTCCGTCCATTCGGTCATAAGTCCAATGCGCTGGAAAATTATAGGCGTAGACATTATCCTGAAATTCATTGGTCACTGCGGTAATAATGGGTTGCCCTGTTTCGTAATCATAAAATAAATTACTGGAGATTACTTTTGCTCCATCTTTATATTGGATCGTCTCTTTTAGTATTGGCGAATTGTAAATTACTTTGGTGGTGGTAAGATAGCTGCTGACGTTTTCGTAGTATTGGATGCTCGGCAACAAACTTGGCGCCGGGATCGGTGGTACCACATTGATTTTTATATCGGGTCGAATTCCACCGCCCATCGTAATGTTTCCATTTTCATATTGTTCGATATAAAAATCATACTCTTTCCCTAGAAAGGCATCGACTACTTCTCCTTCTTTTTTCAGAAACTTCACCTTGTTGTCTAAAGTTGTTTCCGATAGTTTTTTATAAACATATTCAACCTTAGATACTGGCTGCCCAGTCGGCTCACCGAAAGAGTAAGGATATACACTGACTCTTTTTTGTCGGCCATAAATTCCATTATTTAGTGTAATCGCGTAACCCATTGTAAAACCTGCATTATTGATTCCGACATGACCAATAAAAGGAATTTGAACATTGATTGGAGGAAAAGCTGTTCGAAAAGGATTATTCGTTTTTCGAACTTTCGTTGGAGAATCTTTTGCGGTATAAAACTCGTGAATCGAAATGCCATCCTGAGATTTTGAAACATCAGGATTAGTCAATGCACGTTCTATGACACGGCTATATCCAATCTTAGGACCGGGATATAAACCTAATCCAAGCGGAGTTTCTACAAATGAATTTTCGGTTTCTTTTTGAATGTATAAAACCTTATTTCCCGTTGGTTGTGTATAACGTTCGAGTTTGATTAGCGTACTTTCTTCATGTCCAGTAATGGGTTCCATTTCAGCAACTCCGGAAGAAGTACCATCTGATAAATCATAGGAATATTCTTTTCCATATACATTACCGCCTAAAGCCTTAGGATCGAGTGTAATTTTTCGAACTCGATTTCCACCACCATACTTTTGCTTAATGCTATTGAGTTTTAAAAAACTAGGTTTCGTTTCTAAAATTATTTGTCCCCATCCTTTGCTTGCTTTGTCTTTATAGTAGCCAGAAAAGAGTGGTTTTATTGCGGCGAATAATTTACCGAAATTACCTTGTACCCAGCTTATAGGATCTGTTGTATTAAATTCAAAAGAGGTTTGAACATCTGATCTAAAATTTCGGATATACTGAATAGTTGCGATTTGAATTGGATGCAACTTGTAGGTTGCAACACTTGTCGGAGCAACATAATTAATTTCTACAAAACCACCATTAGCATCGTGTCCAATAGTCGCAATGTCTGTTCTTGAGATATAACCATTGACATAATCCTTGTGATCTTTTGGGCTTTGGCCGATACTTACCACTCGGTTTAAATACATGAATACTTTAAAATTCAAATCATTTATCCCAGCTGTTCTCGCTTTTGCTTCAGTAAGATTACTCGCTTTAAAATAAATACGGTTCAACATTTTCAGATCTATGATTTTGCTATCCGAGGCATTTGAAGGAACGAAGACCGATCCATTTCCATACCCCGTTATTGGGACATACTGCATGGCTTTTTTATTTTGAACAAAAGCATAGTCATCTTTTTCATAGTCCACTTTCAATTCGCCTTCAGACGGAAGCGTGATTTTTGAAAGACACCAAAGCGCAGCATCCTGATCTCGATTGGTATAACTTTCCTGATAGGTATAAGGGTTTTCGTAAGGGTCGAAAGAACCAATTTTATCTTGATAAGCGCCCCATCTGTCTTGGGTAAAAGCTACAGGGTGAGGTGAATTATTTTTATACTCAAAATGGTATTTTGAATCTGCTCCTACTCTATTGTTTTTATAGGTGAACCATAGTTCTTTTAAAGTCAGTGTTCCATTTTGTCCAGCTTGGCCTATTGGTGAAATGATGTTATCCGTGGAAGCAATATTTCTATCAAAATTCGGAATAGTCGCTTGACTGGAAGTATTTGCTTTAAGAGAATAATCATAAGCAAAATGTACTTCTTTGATTGGCGTCAATCCGTGATTATTATTTAAATAAAACTCATCGACATACTTAGGATCAGACTTACTGTACAAAGAAATCTTTTTTAAATATTTTTGAGGCTTAGATCCATTGGCATCGACGAGCGCAGTATTCGCTGTTTCAAAAATCGCAAAATGGGTTTTCGTTTCAATGGCTTTTACATAATACAATACCTTAAGTCCTTCCGTATAAGTTGCCATTTGATCGTGATCATTAGTGAGATAACCTTCAATAAAATCTGCCATCTGATTATCAAAAGGAAACCGCCATTTATATCCATCAATTTTTTCATAATAAAATTTAGTCCATGAGCCCAAATCATCGTCGGTACATCCATCATTCTTGGTATCTATATAATCCATCGAATGAATACTAGTCAAAAAGTAAGTGTGCGCATATGCAGGTGTCACTTCTCTGGAGTAATAATCATCACTTCCTTTTAAGTTATCACTGACCTTATTATCTATTATATTCAATCCAGCTATGGGCACTTTTTTTGTTCTTCCCGGATCTGTTTTATCTGTTGCAAAAGTTACCTTCTCTTCGTCCCAGTTGTAAGCAGGTAATGCATAATTATAAACTACACCGTTGGATTTACGGACAGAAATCTCGTTGATGTGATGGTCTTTTCCTCTATTGTTGGAATAGTAAATTGGATCCACACTATTTGTACTGATAATGTGTTTTGCCTTGTATACATTATCCGTGAATGTCCTATCGACTAATTGTTTTCTAGTTTTATATTCAATATTTATAACTCGTGGATTTCGCTTATTAATTTTATTTAAATCCAGGTTATTTCGTCCTGAGTTATAGGTAGAAAATGCTTTGGGTTTGAAAGACAATGGCTTACTTAAAAGATCAGAAACATCACCAAGATCAAAAGCAATCGGTTTATCCTTTTCCATATTGTTCCATTCGGAAATCGGCAGTGGTGTTGACTCTCCAATGAGTTTAAAACAAGCTGGTTGGTATAAAGGATTAGCAAGGTCTTTACTTTTAAAATTATAATCTTTAAGGGTATTGATTCGTCTTGGCTCCCAGGTACCAGAATAAGATTGTGTCATTGCGAAATTTGCATCAACGCCTATATCAATAACATTGGGTCCTACTCCAACATCTATTCCTAATTCTACATTTGTCGCCTTGCTTTCTGAATATTGGGGCTTGTACTGCCCTACTGAATTTCGATGTAATCTGAACGCACCTCCGATACCATGTCCTTGAATATTAAAAACATCAAAAGACTGGATCGTAATTGGAAGTACAGGAGTTTCTTTTGAAACAGGTGTCTCATTTTCTCTATAATAATCCATGACGCCTTGTTGGTCATTTTTTCTATATTCGGTGTATAGAGATCCATACATTGGCACATCCTGCTGTGGATTAGAAATCTTAGTGATCGAATAATTTCCTTGGAGGCTGATCGATTTATTTTTAAAACTTAAAGCTGAAAGATCATAGGTCGTCGCATAACTAAGGCTTAGTGTATTTCGGGGCGTAGAGATCGAGGCAATCGGAGCATGTTTTGCAAAGGAAAGATTGAATCCGGTCATGTAATCTTTTTCAGCGATTTGAACATCCCCTTTTTTATCAAAATAGACGCGACTATAATGAATTGCTCTAAATGATTTCAATTTATCTATTTTGCCTTGAACCGATTGGATCGTTTTTCCAATTCCTTTGTTTTTGTCTTCTTCTGTTCCTGCGTCATTCTCATTCTCTTTCTTGGATAATAAATGGTCCATCGACAAGCGCGGGGAGAGCATTACGCCTTCTTTAGAATCAAAATTTAAACCTAAACTCC
>CALLVY010000634.1 GCA_938015925.1 uncultured Saprospiraceae bacterium | reverse complement strand
TTTATGTGAAGCTGATTTCGGTAGCAAAATACTTTATGATGCTGCAAAAGCAGCTCAGAGCCTTGTTGGTACTTGTACTGTAAAATAAGATTGCTGAAACAGAATGTGGATTTTTCCGCATTCTGTTTCCTATCTTGTTTTTTAGTTATGGAAATTCTACAATCTAATGAAAACTTTACTCTCCTTTCTTTCGCTTTCTTGTCTTGCCGCCCTTTTATTTTATTCTTGTCAAATTCCTTGTAAAGAATGTCCTTCTAGCGACGGTACCGAGATCATTACGATCTGCGAAGATGATTACGAAAGTAGAAAACTGTTTGATGCGGTTATTGAAGCATGGGAAACCAAATATAATGTCGTTTGTATTTTTAAATAGGCTTGCTGACTCGTTGAAGTTGTTTATTTTTCTTTAAAAATCAATCCATAAAAAAGAAGTAATTTCTCCGCTTCCTTTTCCCAAGTCCAATCCATAGCTGCTTTTTGGCAATTTTTCTTTAGCATCCGATATCGATCCCGATCATTCAATAAGCCTTTTATCGCCTTCGCGATACTCTCCTCTTCCAAATCAGGAATTAATTCTGCCGTTTCCCAAATTTCATTGAGCCGGCGATACTCCGGAAAGTCCATATGAATCGCGGGGACTCCAGCCTGGATATAATCAAAAGCTTTGTTGGCCAGGGAGTAATAATAATTGAGACTCAAGTTTTCTAAAAGATTGAGTCCAATGCTCGCGCGAGCCGTAATCGCTGGCAAGTCTCTCGGCGAGAGAAAGCCTTTAAAAATTACTTTATCTTCCAAACCCAAGGATGCACACTCTGCTCTCAGTTTTTGAGACAAATCCCCCTCTCCTACCAACCAAAGTTGAGCGCCCTCGATCTGTTGCATCGCTCGCAGCACCTCACTGATTCCTCTCCCTTCATTCAAAGCCCCTTGATACAAAATTACTGGCGGCTCCTCTTTCTCCACTTCCACTATCGGTCTTGCAAAAGGAACATTTCGAATCAAGGCAAAAGGAGTCTGATAGCGATCACTCAAAATCTTTTGCAATTCAGCGCCTACGGTATAGGCAAATTGAATTCTTGGAATACAAAAGCGAGCCACCACTTCCCAAATCTTTTGAACCATAGGTCGACGAACTACTTCTGGTGTTTCCGTAAAATATTCATGAGCATCATAGACGATGATTTTCCTTCTACATTTCCCAACCAAAAAACCAGGCAGCAAGGTATCCAGATCGATCGCACAAACCGCATCGAATTGGGCAAATAGCAAATAAAAAAACAAACGCAGATTGTACTCGAGGTAAAACAATTTTCCATGATGAAAAATACAAGACAACCGTTTTTGTTGAAAAGCTTCTTTTACTAAAGGTTTCGAATTCGGTTTTTCTCGCCCAAGTAAAATCACTTCGTATCCTGCTTTGGCCAGGCTTCCGCAAATTCGGATCATTCGCTGGTCATAGCTCAAATCATTGGTTACGGTGAAGAGTATTTTTTTGCCTTTGCTTTTTTTCATGCCTTAGAAACGATTTCAATTTTATTGGCCTTTTGTTCTAAGACTTGCTCGTCTAGCAAATATTGCAAAACACGGATGGCTCTTTCTCTATGTTTGGGACTAAAAGAATCGATGAGTTCTTTCATTGGCAGTGCATTGTGCTGCAAGCGTTCCATCATTTTATCTTTGTAAGCTTGGAATTCCTGGTCGCTCAAGTCTTTCTTATTTCTCCCCAAACAGACATCGCAAGTACCACATTCCTCTGCATCTGTTTCTCCAAAATAATGCAACAACTGCTGCTGACGACAAAGGTTTTGTTCGGCATAGGCTATCGCTTTATGGATCCTTTCTTCTTGTCTGCTTTTGAGCGTTTGATAACGTTTTTGGTCAATACTCAGGTTGATGCCATCGACTCTTTCTTTGACAAAGATCAGCTGAGGTTTGTCTTTTTTGGGTTTGTAATTAATGATTCCATCTGCACTCAATTTTTCAAAAGCACGAATGAGATCAGAGACCGGAACTTTTAGAAATTGAGCAATCTGTTGTTCTCTGATTTTCACAAAACTTTGAAAGGCTCCTTGATAAGTTCTAAGAATGGTTTTTAAAACCATGTCGTATTGCTTATGGCTGATTTGATAAGCGTATAATTCTTCCTTATTGACCAATACTCTAAGTTGGGAAGGAACAAATACGGCATCTGTCAAAACGATCCATTCTTCTTTTTCTAAAACTTTTAGGCAACTAAAAACCCGAAGTGGTTCCATTTGATACGTTTTGGAAAAGGCTACCAAATCAAAATCATAGGCATTGCCCAAACCACCACCAACGGCCAATTGAAAATAAGAACCCAATGCCTGATAGGTTCTGCGGAGTTCTGCCATCTCCGGAAAAGAGTGGCTAAAATTGCGCAAAAGATTTTCTTTATCAAGGGGCTGGTACAGCAAAACCGCATAGGCCTTCAGGCCATCCCGACCGCCTCTTCCTGCTTCCTGAAAGTAGGCTTCCAAACTATCGGGCAAATCAAGATGTACGACCGCCCTTACATTAGACTTATCGATTCCCATTCCAAAAGCATTGGTCGCCACCATAATCCGTGTCTTCCCCGATAGCCAGTCTTGTTGTCTTTTGTTGCGCGTATCCATATCTAATCCTGCATGGTATTCAATGGCACCAATTCCTTTTCGTTGTAGGAAATAAGCCATCTCTTTGGTCTTTCTTCTACTTCGAACATAGACGACTCCTGTTCCTTTTATCTTTTGAAAAATCTCCAGCAGTTTTTCGAGTTTATTTTCTTCTTCCAAAACCACATAAGCCAAGTTATCTCGTTTAAAACTTTTTTGTAAAACGTTTTCTTTTTTAAATTCCAATTGCTCTTGAATATCTACGACGACTGTACTAGTTGCTGTAGCCGTAACTGCCAGGACAGGTGTATTGGGTAGCCATTCTCGAATTTCGGCAATTTGCAGGTAGGAAGGTCGGAAGTCATATCCCCACTGAGAAATACAATGCGCTTCATCTACTGCCAAAAGATTTACCTTCATTTTTTTTATCCGCTCAATGGCCAATTCTGTTCCCAGGCGTTCGGGAGAAAGATAAAGTAGCTTTATGCCACCATAGACACAATTGTCTAAGATTCGATCGATATCTTTAAAATGCATCCCGGAGTAAATAGCTTCTGCGGCAATTCCTTTTTCTCTCAGGTGGAAAACCTGATCTTTCATTAAAGCAATGAGTGGAGAAATCACGATGGTAATTCCCTCCTGGCAAAGGGCGGGGACCTGATAGCATAGAGATTTGCCACCACCTGTTGGTAAAAGCGCAAGCGTATCTTTACCATCCAGTACCGATTGGATAATTTCTTCTTGTAGGGGACGAAAAGCATCATAGCCCCAATATTGTTTTAAGACCTCTTGTGGAGTCGCTTGTTGATTCATTGAACATCGAAGCTAATCGATTCTGGGTTAAAAAGAAAATGTCTAAGGCAAAATTGCCTTAGACATTTTAAACGTGGTCTGTATTATCTATTTTTTAAAAGGAGTTCTTAAAGTTTTGGGAGCATTAAAAATCGTTTTGATGTGAACTCTCCCTCCTTAGATTCTCCTTATTTTTTTCTTTATAGCGATCTAAACGCAGTTATTTTCTGCTTAATAGAAAATGCCATTGTATTCATTGCTTCCAGTGGTCGCATATCCAAAAAGGTTGATAGAAACGGTGATTCCTGAGAAAAAGTACCAATCTTTTTTATCCGGGTTCCCTCTTTTTTTGCCAACGCTGCTTGCTCTATTGGAGTCATTGCCACGGAAAGAAAGTGCAGCGGCGGTAGGGTTTTCTTCTCCTAATGCCAGCAAATTGGGATAATCTGTACTTACATCATCCAGGTAATCCGTAAATGTTTTGCGCATGCCCATTTCAAATCCGACATTGGCAAATTCGTTGGTAAATACTTTTACGCCAATTCCTAGAGGAATAGCAAACTGGTGCAATTTATATTTTTCTGGCTCTCCTTCCATGCCCTGTCCTTCGGTACCCAAAGGCTGAAGGTCGACCCATTTTTCATCGTAAATTGCTTGTGGGTTATATCTAAAACCAGAGATCCCGGTAAAAGCATAGATGGCCATTCTTTCAGACAGATTCCAGTCTTCTGGAATTAGATTAAATTCTCCTTGTAAACCTATTTCCTTGATATCTGATTGAAAATGTAAATTTCTTGAATTAAGCTTATTGGAATTTTGATCTTTTCCTGAAATAGTTCCACTATAAAAATGAGCTTTTGCAGAAATCCTATGAGTAAAGTTATAACGAGCAAAAGCGCCGAAGGCCAGGTTACTTTCTTTGACTTCTATGATTTGAAATTGTAAATCTCCAGAATACATAGAAACTCCGGCAAAACCGCCGACTTCTAGATATTGAGCTTGCAAAGAGAAAATAGTGGAAACGAGTAGAGATACGAAAAGAAGCTTTTTCATTTTTATGATTATGTTTTTTTTTGTACGAAGGTTAATGCTAACGTAAACAGGGAGGGAAGAACATTGGAAGGGATATAATCATTATTTCAAAATGTAGGCCAAAAGTTAGTGGCCTCCGAAGAAATGTCACATTTCTTTTGAAAAAGAATAAAAATAGCTTTTAGATACTTTATTGAGGATTAAGTAAAATTGATTGTTTTAAATTAGAGGGACCGTGCAAAGCTTTATGTTTTTTCCTTTGGTTAGGCGTTTTATATCATTTGAGGGAATTCCCAAATCCTTATTTCCGTTTCTTTTACCAAGCAAGAGAAGACGGGCAAATATTTAACTTATTGAGTTATAACAAAAAAACCGATAAGCAAATTTTGCTTATCGGTTTTTCGAGAACTTTCGGGTTGAAAGAATATTCTCTAAAAGTTAGTCGGACATCCATTCTTCCCTTTTTTGCTTCTTCCTCTACTTCCTACTAAACCATTATCAGAAAAATTATAAGAAATAGTAATAGCAGTAGTAATATACAAATCATCATATTCCGCTCCCCCTCTTTCATCTCCAAGACTTTTAGGCGCTCCAGTTTTATTGGCGAGTCCCAATGCTAGTACACCTCCTGTTTCTATAAGATCAGCATCATTGACATAAGTCGTAGAAACATCATCTAAGTAGTCGGTAAAAGTCTTACGAACACCTACTTCTATTCCAAGATTCCATTTATCATTAATGGCAAATTTAAGGCCGGCTCCTACAGGAATCGATAACTCTGTCAATCGATAAGGCGTCCGTTCTGGATAAGCTGCCAAACCCTGACCTTCTGTACCAATTGGTTGTAAGTCATAATACTCTCCCTGATAAATTGCTTGTGGATTAAATATAAACCCAGCCACTCCACCAAATAGATAAGGCGTAAATACTTCTGCTAGGTTATAAGGTTGGTAACCAAGGATATTGAATTCTCCCACTAAAGAGAACTCCAGAATGGAAGATTTAAAAGATAGATTTCTCCTTTTTCGGCTAGCATCTTTGGATTTGGCATCATCTGCTGAAATGGTACTGTAATTTATTCCCAATCTTCCAGAAATGAGTCGATGTGGATTATAACGAGTAAAAATTCCAAAAGCAGCATGGCTAGGCCCTAAACTATAGGGGGTGTTGTCAGGCGAAAGATCTCCTTTATAATTGGAAACGCCTCCTAATACTCCTAATTCCCATTGAGCGGATAGGGAAAATACAGAACAAACCAGACAGATAAATAGAAAGGACCTTTTCATAAGTTGGAATTATTTTTAAGCTTTGATAATATAGAAGTTGTTTAAAAACTACTTGCTTGCTTGCAAAATGATCTTTAAAGCAATCTTTTCCCCTTAGCTTGTAAGGGGCAGGCTTCTTTTTTATCGGCCCTAGCTCGGCTATGCCCTCAAAAAAAGAATCAAGCTTGCTTCAAATCTCTATTTTTCACTACAAGCAGCAATTCTTTAACAATTTCATAGAAAAAACCAATTCACCAAAGCAATTTAATACTTTGTCATTTTAGATGAATCATTTAGAACTAGTAACGGCTCTTTTACAGCAATAATTATGGCAAATTTACTAATATTCTAATTTTCCTTCATATTTCTGGTGTTAAGAAATGAATAAGACCTTTATATTTTAGTAATTCTTTTATTTACAGACCTGTCACAGGCCTGAAGTATTTAAACTACTTGACGAATAGAGTCCATTAAAGAGGATTCTAGCTCTTATTTATCCATTTTTCCGTAACCATGGATTAAATATATCCTCTTTTCAAACCTCCCCTTATCTCCATAAACTAAGTTTTGGTCTATTTTAGAACTTCAAAATAAGTTTTACTATATTTTAATCGTTATAAATATCCTACTTTTAAGGGGCGAAATGTTCTATTTTTTTAATTTCGCAGTCGATAAACTTTATTCTAAAAAATTTAGTGCTCCTAAACTATATTAGAATAATAGTCTAATTAAAATAATTATTCTTCAAAAATTTTTTCAAATATGAAATTCAAACTTCTTCTTCCTCTGATCTTTATCAGTGCAAGTTCTATGCTTTTTGCTCAAACTAAGGCTCCAGAAAACTGGTATAACTTAGATGCTTCTGCTGACAATACCCCCGGGGTCAGTACAGAAAAAATGTATTCTGAGTTACTTAAAGGGCGTACCTCCGAAACGGTAATTGTAGCTGTTATTGATTCTGGTATTGATGCTGACCATGAAGACCTCAAAGAAATCATGTGGGTCAATCCAGGTGAAATCGCTGGCAATGGTATTGATGATGACAAAAATGGATACATCGATGACATCCACGGCTGGAATTTTATTGGTGGAAAAAATGGATCAAACCTCAATGATGAAACTTTAGAGATCACTCGTTTAGTAGCGATGTACAACAAAATATACAAAGACGTTGATGTTTCTAGCCTCTCTAAAAAAGAGAAGAAAATTTACGACGATTACCTCGTCATGAAAGAAGAAGTGGATACAAAGAAAAGTGAATCCGGTTCTCAGGCAAGCCGCTATAAGGAAATATTCGGCAACCTTGAAATGTTGGAAAAACATTTCGGGAAAGCACCTACTGCTGCTGACCTTACCGATTTCAAAGCAGATGACGAGGCACTCGTTCAAGTAGCCGAACAAACCAAAGATCAATTGACTAGATCAGGTATGAGCTTCGCAGAATTGAAAGAAAATGTAGAAGGTGGTATGGAATATTTTCAAAACCAAAGCGAGTTCTACTATAATGTAGACCATGATGTACGTGCTAAATTGGTAGGTGATAATTATGCCGATCAAACAGAAAAAAACTATGGTAATAATGATGTAGAAGGACCTGATGCTTTTCACGGAACACATGTTGCGGGTATCATCGGTGCTGTTAGAGATAATGAAGTTGGAATCCGAGGAGTAGCTGACAATGTACGTATCATGTCTATCAGAGCGGTTCCTAATGGTGATGAGCGGGATAAAGATATAGCCAATGCTATCCGTTATGCGGTAGATAATGGTGTTAGTATCATCAATATGAGTTTTGGAAAAGGTTATGATTACAATAAGAAGATAGTAGATGATGCTGTAAAACACGCTATGAAAATGGATGTATTATTAGTTCATGCTGCTGGAAATGATGGTCATAGCACAAATGATTTTTCTAATAACTTTCCACATTCTCACTTTAACAAAAGAGGACTTTTCCAACCTAAAATTGCTAAAAACTGGATTGAAGTAGGCGCTTTGACCTACAAAGGTGGTGCAGATGCACCTGCTAGCTTTTCTAACTATGGCAAGGACAATATTGACCTTTTTGCTCCAGGATACCAAATTTACTCTACCATACCTGGTAGCGAATATGGAAATGCTAGTGGTACAAGTATGGCTTCTCCGGTTGTAGCAGGAGTTGCTGCGGTATTGCGTTCTTATTTCCCTACCTTAAGCGCCGTTCAGGTAAAACAGATCCTTGAAGAAACGATCATCCCTGTATCACAAAAGGTAAAACGTCCTGGTGACGCAGAAATGGTTTCTTTCTCTGAGCTTTGCAAAACAGGCGGTACGATCAATGCTTATACTGCGGTTAAAAAAGCGGAAAAAACGAAAGGGAAGAAGAAGAAAAAGAAAAAGGCTAAAGTGATCATGCCTTAGTAGAATAAAAATTGTCTTAAAAAAAGAGGCGGTCTCCAAACTGGAAACCGCCTCTTTTTTTTGCAATAGGTCAAATCACCTGATGACCACTTCCTTCACAAACTCTTCTCCCAACTCTTCATTCAAACGCTCTACGATTTGTGCCTTTGCCATACTCAACTCTTGTTTTAATGGCGCAGAAGTCAAATCAATATAGACGGTCCGATTACGCAAACTAATCTTGCTGGTATAAGAACTAATCTTTGGGCCCATCAAGGTTTCCCAGGAAGATTGAATTTTTGTCAATTTCAATTTGCCCCGAAACTGGCGTTGGCCAGCCAATTCTTGCAACACATCTTTTATTTTTTGATCGTTATGCTTTTTCATTATTCTTCCTTTTTTACTGGTTTGAGGGTCGGAACAAATTTATTTTTTTGCCGCACTCCCCTCGTTTACTACAAACGTACAATAATCTAAGGCAAATTCGGACAAGATCGTTCCCAATCTATCTTCGTGGGTGTCCGTAATAAATACTTGTCCAAAATCTCGCTCCAATAACAAGCTGACCAAATGCTTGACTCTACTACGATCTAGCTTATCAAAGATATCATCCAATAACAATATCGGTTGTTCCTTTTTCTCTTTTCGCAAAACCTCGTATTGTGCCAACTTCAAAGCCAAGACAAAAGACTTCAGCTGTCCTTGCGAAGCGTATTTCTTCAAGGGATAATCCCCAATCTTAAATAACAAATCATCTCGATGAACTCCAGCAGTTGTTCTTTGTAAAATGCGATCTTTCTCCCCTACTTCCTGAAGCAAATCGGCAAAGGAAGTATCGTGCAATTGTGATTTATAAGAACAGGATACACTTTCCTGCGCATTAGAGATAACCGAATAATATTCCTGCAACAAGGGCAATAACAAAAACTGAAAATCTTTTCTTTTTTGATAAATCAATCCTGCTGGGGCTTCCATCTGCTGATCGTAGGTGCGCAATAAGGCAGGATCATAATTTCGCTGAGCCCCCATTTGCTTTAAGGCAGCATTGCGTTGCTTAAGCAAGCGATTGTATTGTACCAGTGCCGTTAGGTAAGCGGAATCTATTTGCGACAAGGTATTGTCTAGAAAACGTCGTCGGTCTTCACTTCCCTCAGTAGCCAGTCGTGTATCATCTGGTACAATCATCACTACTGGCAAGAAGCCGATATGTTCTATTAATCGTTTGTAAGGAATCGCATTGCATTCTATTTCTTTTTTCTTCCGCGGCACCACCTTGCCCACTATTTTATACTTCTTTTCCGCTTTAAAAAACAAACCTTCCAAACGGAAAAAATCTTTGTTGTGTAAAACCAAATTGCTATCGGGCATCGCCAAGGCACTTTTACACATACACAAATAGTAAATAGCATCGAGCAAATTGGTTTTCCCCATTCCATTTTTTCCGACAAAGCAATTCAATTGCGGCGACAATTCCAGCTGCTGGTTTTCGTAATTTTTAAACTGTGTCAATTTTAAGGATTGGAGGAACAAACTTTTTTTTGCAAATATAGGAAAGACTTGATTCTAAATATTTTGCTAGCCCTAAAAACTCATTTTTAATTCTGAAAAGCTAGAAACAGAATCGCGGATTTAGAAGCAAAGATCTATTTCCTTTTAACGAAGTCGCCAATATTCCGAAGATTCTCTATTAATTTGCTAGCATTCTACCTTTGTATAAAGGGAAATTTACGGTATCTTGTCCACTCTTTAGAAATTTGCACTCTTTAGAATTCAAACAATCTAAATCTGATTAACGTGGTACAGAAAACAAAAGGCAAGAAAAGCAAAAAAGAAACTTATAGCAAAGAAACTTACCTCACCTGGTACGAAACAATGCTTCGTATCCGTCGCTTTGAAGAGCGTACGCTGATGATGTATGGTCAACAAAAAATTAGAGGTTTTTGCCATGTATATATTGGTCAAGAGGCTATTGCGGCAGGAATGGTTAGTGCTATTCGTCCAGAAGATGCAGTAGTTACAGCTTATCGTCAACATGGAATTGCTTTATCCAGAGGCATTACCTCCAATGAAGCGATGGCAGAGCTTTACGGAAAAGAAACCGGTTGTGTAAAGGGAAAAGGAGGTTCTATGCACTTTTTCTCCAAAGAAAAACGATTTTTTGGAGGTAATGGAATCGTAGGTGCTCAAATACCTATTGGAGCTGGAATCGCTTTTGCGGAGAAATATAAAGGAACAGATAATCTTTGTGTCACTATGTTTGGTGATGGAGCTGCCCGCCAAGGTGCGCTATACGAAGCATTCAATATGGCCATGACCTGGAAACTTCCGGCTTTGTTTATCTGTGAAAATAATGGCTATGCCATGGGTACTTCTGTAGGAAGAACCAGTAATGTTACTGATATCCACAAAGTAGGTTTGGCTTTTGATATGCCAAATGAGGCAGTAGATGGGATGAACCCAGAATCTGTACATGAAGCATTGACGCGTGCTGCGGACCATATCCGCGCAGGAAAAGGGCCTTATTTCCTCGAGATCAAAACCTATAGATACAAAGGTCACTCTGTATCTGATCCAGCCAAGTACCGTACGAAGGATGAATTGGCGGAATACAAGGGGATGGATCCAATAAAGACGACAGAGAAAAAGATCATCCTCAATAATATAGCCACAGAAGAGGAAATTGCAGCGATTAAGCTGAAGATCAAAGAAGAGATTGATGCAGCTACCAAATTTGCGGAAGAATCACCTTTCCCGGATGCAGCAGACCTTTTTGATAATAATTACGTACAAGAAGATTACCCCTTCCTGGAGTAATGAATTGGGAGAAAAACAAAGCTTTTCTTCCATCAACCTATTAAAAAATAGGAGCACCCGGAATGGTTGCTCCTATTTTTTTGGGAAAAACCAACATTAAACAGATAATTTAGCTATTTTTGCAGCGATTTTTTGGAGAAAATTGAAAACCGAAATCAAAATTTAAGTAATGGCAAGAAGAAGAAATTCGAATAAAAAAGACGAGACACTGGTTGATATTGTTGAAGCCAGAGATAGCGCACAGGACTTCCTGGAGGCGAATCAAAATAAAATATTAATGGGTTTATTAGGTGCAATCCTCTTGATTGGAGGATTTATGGCCTATAAATACATGTATAAAGCTCCTCAGGAAACGGAAGCAGCAGAAGCAATGCGACAGGCACAAGTTCAATTTGAACGAGATTCTTTCGCTTTATCACTTCAAAATGCTAACGGAGAATTGGGCTTTTTAGATATTATTGACAACTTTGGAAGTACCAAAGCAGGTAATCTGGCTCACTATTATGCTGGAGTAGCTTACCTCAACTTGGGGCAAAGTGATTTGGCAATCTCCTATTTGGAGGACTTTTCCGCAGTTGGAGCGGTATTGCCGATTTCTAAGAACGGTGCTTTGGGAGATGCTTATGGTGAAAAAGGCGACTTTGATAAGGCGCTTAGTTATTACTCTAAAGCAATTAATGCGGGTGAAAATGAATTTTTAACCGCCTATTACCTGAAAAAGCAAGGCTTGCTCTACGAAAAGCAAGGGGACTTTGCTAGTTCTGCGAAGAACTTCCAGAAGATTAAAGACAAATATCCATTCTCTCCTGATGGCAGAGATATTGATAAATTCATTGCAAGAGTTAGTGCAAGAAACTAATTTAGCCGACCCTGGAAAACAACTAAACAAATAAAATCTCAAAAGGTAAGTTTCGATTGGAACTTACCTTTTTTTATGCCTAAATCTTAAAGGCTTGTTTAAAATGAACGTTCTCCGTTTATTTTAGTTAAATTAATCAGAAGCAACACTATTTCTCACACCAATCCCCTATCCTATGTCTAGTGCATTAAAAAACTTATCTCAATACGACGAAAAAAATATGCCCGATGCCAGTAAAATGTGTTTCGGAATCATCGTCAGTGAATGGAACGACACCATCACCCATGCCCTTTACGAAGCTTGCCATGATACCTTGACCAAACATGGAGCAACAGCAGATAATATTCATACCCTTCAGGTACCCGGTGCTTTTGAACTCCCTGCAGGTGCCAAAATTTTAGCTTCCAATAAAAAATGCGATGCAGTCATTTGCCTCGGCTGTGTCATCAAAGGAGAAACCAGCCACAACGAATACATCAATCAAGCGGTAGCCAATGGTCTTACCAATTTGAGCGTCCTTTCCGGCAAACCATTTATCTTCGGTTTGCTGACTCCTAATGATCAACAACAAGCTCTTGATCGGGCGGGAGGTAAATATGGCAACAAAGGCGTAGAAGCAGCAAGCACAGCCATACGCATGGTAGGTCTCAAAAAAGACTTATTAAAAACAGATGACAAGATTGGCTTTTAATCAACTCCTGCTGTACACAACAAATTAAGATCAATGAAACTACATAGCATAAATACCGGCCTATTTAAACTGGATGGCGGAGCCATGTTTGGCGTAGTCCCCAAACAAATGTGGAAAAGACTCAATCCACCAGACGAGAATAACATGTGCACCTGGGCCATGCGCTGCCTCCTCATCGAAACCGACGATCGACGAATCTTAGTGGATACGGGAATTGGTAATAAGCAGGATGAAAAATTTAAAAAACATTTTGAACCACATGGCGAAGACAACTTAATGAAGTCTCTGGCAGACCTAGGTTTTGAAGCATCTGACATTACAGATGTATTTTTGACCCACCTTCACTTTGATCATGCTGGCGGAGCCGTGAATCGCAATCCAGAAGGTGCATTAGTTCCTAGTTTCCCCAATGCAAAATATTGGTCGAATCAACAGCATTTTGATTGGGCCTTCCAGCCCAACCCCAGAGAAAGCGCCTCTTTTCTAAAAGAAAATTTTGTGCCTTTACAAGAAGCTGGCGTACTTCATTTTGTGGAACCTACCTCTGTAGATGGGTGGAATGATTGGATTCCTGGTATTCAATATCGATTGGTCTTTGGCCACACCGAAGCGATGATGATGCTTCGCATCCAACACGATACTGGAACCTTGATTTATTGCGCCGACCTCTTGCCTTCTTCCTTTCACATTGGCTTACCTTATGTGATGGCTTATGATGTTCGTCCATTAAAAACCATGGAAGAAAAATCTATTTTATTAGAAGAAGCCGTCAAGCAAAATTATTGTTTGTTTTTCGAACATGATCCGGTGACGGAATGTGGTTTTGTGGAAAAAAATGAACGAGGCCGAATTGTACTAAAAGAAAGTCAGACCTTAAAAAGTGTTTGCTCATGAAATTAAGTATCGATGAAAATTTACAAAGCAAATGCCCGGATTTAAATCTTGCTACCCTTTCTACAGAAGTGCAAATTATTAAAGACTTAGCTGAACTTTGGGAAGAGATTGATCGCGGCATTTTGAATCAACAAGAAGCTTTGGGGGAAATCGCTTCGATTGCAAAAATGCCCGCCATTCGCGAGAGCCGACAAGGCTATAAAAACTGTGGAAAAGATCCCGCGCGCTATCGCCTCTCCGCTGAAAGTTTACTGCGTAGAGTGATGCAGGGAAAAGGCTTGTACAAAGTCAATAATGTCGTAGACCTCCTCAACCTCGTTTCGATTCGAAGCGGCTTTTCTATTGGTGGATATGACCTCGAAAAAATTGAAGGGCCTATCCTTGCTGGAATTGGCGAAGCCGCAGAAGCTTATGAAGGAATTGGTCGAGGTGCTTTAAACATTGAGTTTCTTCCAGTGCTTCGCGATAGCCGAGGAGCATTTGGAAGTCCGACCAGCGATTCGGTCCGAACGATGGTGACGCCACAAACCACTCATTTTTTGATGGTATTTTTTGCCTTTGGAAAAGAAGCAGATTTAAACGCCGCGGTAAAAGACGCGGAAGATTTACTCAAGCGATTTGGTGGTTTAAATTAAACAACTATACTTTACCCTATGTTAGATAAAATTTTGAATGAACTTGCAGAAACGCCTACCCGATTGGTCGCCGTTTCCAAAACAAAACCCAATAGTGCCATTGAGGAATTGTACCAAAAAGGACAACGTATTTTTGGAGAAAACCGAGTACAAGAATTGGTGGAAAAAGAAGCCAGTTTGCCGAAGGATATCCAATGGCATTTGATTGGACATTTGCAAACCAATAAGGTCAAATATATTGCTCCTTTTGTTGCGATGATTCATTCTATTGACAGCCAAAAACTCTTACAGGAGGTCAACAAACAGGCGGCGAAGCAGCAGCGGATCATTGAGGTATTGCTCCAATTTCACATTGCTCAAGAAACCAGCAAATTTGGATTGAATCTTTCCGAAGCTAAAACATTATTGGACTCAGAAGCTTATGCGAAGATGGACAACATTCGGATAGTTGGTGTCATGGGAATGGCTTCATTTTCAGATGACCTGGTATTGGTTCGCCAGGAATTCAAAAATTTAAAAAGTCATTTTGACCGATTGAAACAAGACTACTTTTTAGGCGATGAAAATTTTAAGGAAATTTCGATGGGCATGTCTGGTGATTATAAAATCGCGGTAGAAGAAGGCAGTACTTTGGTTCGGATTGGGAGTTTGTTGTTTGGTTCCCGTGGGTAAGTAAACTGCCGTTCTTTTTAAGAAAACCTGCGGCTCCACTTTTTTATTCCCGATACTTTCCTGCTATAAAAAGCCCTGAAATTTACTTCCTTAAATTTCAGGGCTTCGTTTTAAATCCAAGATTTAGTGCTATCTACTCACCACAAAGCGTTTTACAATTCGCTCCGCTCCTACTCGTACATTGGCAAAATAAATTCCTGGCGACCAGTTGGCAACATCAAGGGCATGCGTAGCATTCTGCATTTTTTGCTGAGTGATTTTTCGACCGAGTGCATCAAAAACACTAAGTTCCGTATCCTTCTCCAAAACCTCTTTGGTCCATTCCAGATAAACGATTTCATTCGCTGGGTTTGGAAATAAATTCAAGGTCTTGGAATCGACCAGGTCTTGAGTTCCAACAGCAGCATCCGTTCTTAGAAAAGTACTGTAAAAATTCAGACCACCTCGCTTATTACCGATGATCAAATCGATCAATCCGTCATTATTAATATCTGCGGCGTCCATTCTCGTTTGGGTACCAACGCGTATATTCGCGAAGTCCCGAGTGATCTCGTGGAAGGCACCATCTAAGTTTTCGGACACT
>CALLVY010000633.1 GCA_938015925.1 uncultured Saprospiraceae bacterium | reverse complement strand
GGATCGTTCACTCATTCGCCTTAATAGCCCGGCTATTAGGCTGTGGGCGTTCATTGATTGCAGAAAAAATTACTTGCGTGAACCTCCTTTGTCGGTTTCTGCATTTTTATCTCATAAAACCATTTTCGAATAAAGTCTATTATGTACTAGATCAATTGGCATTGACGACATCGCCAGAGCCATTGATAGAAATATCGAGTAATGGAAATCCTTTATAGCTCAAATCACCACTGCCATTGATCTTTACTTCTAATTCTTCCACCACATATACTTCAACATTCCCTGAGGCATTGATTTTTACCTCTCCAGTTTGCGAATCCAGATCAAAACCATCATAATCTCCAGAACCAGATATTTTAAGGTAAAAATCCTCCGTTCCGCCTTCTAATTTCATCTTCCCAGAGCCCGAGATTTTGGCATCTAACTTTTCGACCAAAATCGCAGCATCTATATCTCCTGAACCTGAAACACGTAGCTTAATTTCAGCAGCCTCTAACTGATTTTCTGAATAAACTTTTCCAGAACCAGACACTCCAATAAAATCAATATCTGGCAAAGTGATGTACACTTTAAATTCATCAATATCTCTTACGCAGCGATCAAATTCGATGTCCCATACATTTCCCTGAACATCCAATTCGAGCAGGTCAATTAAATTTTCTTTGCCTTCTACTTCTACCGATTGAGAATCCCCTTGGCGGAGATATACATCTATATCTGTTTTGAGTTGAATCCCGGTAAAAGAAGAAAGATCAAAGCTACGAGTAACCAGACCTCCACTCCCATTTTCACAATTAAACAAACCGCTACCATCATCATCTGCGAAGAAGCATCCAGTCCAGGACATCGCCAAAATCAAGGCGAAACACACATATTTTAATTTAGTAATCATCATCGTTTTTTTTAGTTTCTTAATAAAGAAGTTGTTTAAAAACTACTTGCTTGCAAAATGATCTTTAAAGCAATTTTTTCCCCTTAGCTTGTAAGGGGCAGGCTTCTTTTTTATCGGCCGTAGCTCGGCTATGCTCTCAAAAAAAGAATCAAGCTTGCTTCATATCTCTATTTTTCACTACAAGCAGCAATTCTTTAACAACTTCAAATTTAATACTTGTTCTTAGCTGTGGCGATAAATAGAATCACGAAAAATTCTAAGAAATTATTCTTCCTCAAAGCGACGGTGGTGTCTTCCAAACCATCCGATGCGCAGGGTCAATCCTCCAGTAACTCCATTGTATTGGGTAGCAGGAATGGTGCTATTGGTATCCACTCCATTTACCGCACGGTAGCCTACTGTTCCTGCCAAACGCAACCAGCGAAAAAGGTTTACCTCTACTCCAACATCAGGCGTAACGACAAACACTCGATCAGCACGATCAAAACCATTACTACTAATCTCTGTATCGATAAGTCCCCAGCCTCCTTTTACACTTCCGTAAAGGTGAAAGACTTTATGAGAAGGCCAAACATATCCAAGCCATAAACCCGAATGCGCAATATCCACTTCTACCCGATCACCATTATCATCAATCAAGGCATCGAGATCTATTGCTGCAACGCCATATCCTCCGATAAAAAAATTGTCGATTACCAAACCCATTCCTCCTCCAGAGGAAGCGCGAACTTCATTGTTCCACATACTATATTCTACAATCGGACTAAAAAAGAATCCAGCGGAATGAGCGCGACCAAAAAGTGTTTCTTGTTGCGCGGAAAGTATAGATGTACTCGCCAAAAAGACGATCATAAGGCTTATAGTGAGTTTATCGAAACTAAGCATTGCATTTTTCATGTAATAGATTTTTCAGTTTGTGAATCAGACAAAGCAGTAGCCCTTTCTGCGAGGGTAAATGCCTGAGAAAATATTGTGATTTTTTTAATAATTATTTAAAGCCTAAGGGGCTTGTTTTTAATATAGCGGTGGCTTTACCAGTCCGGTTTAATGACTCGTTTAAAGGGGACTTATTTTAATGTTTTTATTTAAAATCTTATGCCGAATTTATAGCCTACCCAAGTTTCGATACGCTGCGGTTTGATACCTAATCTGACGCTATCTGTTATCGCTTGATCTCTAAATATATTTGACTCAAATTCTTGTGTTTCTTTATTGTAATAATTACTGATGAAAACGTTGATCGAAGGCCCTCCATAGAGGTTGAAATGTTTGGCCAATCGAAGATTACTTATTAGTCGAAGTTGGCAAAGCATATTGAGGGAATTGGTCCAAATACTTCCTTCATTGATTTGGCTGGCTACAGCTTCCAATTGAAAACTTAATCTTTTTTTATGTCTCATCGAAGTTCCAATTCCGTAGGACAATGCCCAATGTGGCCTGCTATTAAAAATACTTCTTTCTCCTTTGAGTTCGACTGTATTTACTTCGATGATATTATAGAAAGAAGGTGCCCCAAATTTGATTCCTAAAGTCAGGTCAAAAGTTTCTGACTTACTGATTTCCAAGCGATTGAATCCATGTTTGACAAAATTAAAGAGACCAATCGGCGTGCCATTTATGCTATCTGAGATATTAATTAATCCAAGTTGGAAACCATCTACTTTCCTGGC
>CALLVY010000632.1 GCA_938015925.1 uncultured Saprospiraceae bacterium | reverse complement strand
TGAAATAAATATTCTTGACGATCAAATTTTCAAATTGTCTTTCCCAAGTTTCGCTCCGGATGACAAAGAAATTCTATACAGCGACCTCAATAATGGCGATGACATTATTATCAAGCAAGGCCTGAATGCAGATAAAATTTCTGGGACAACTGACTTTACCGGCTTAATCGCAGATGCCACCTGGGCCGTTTGGTTTGCAGTAGGCGAGCGAGATTTAGTTGCACTAAATGACCTGGAGGAGCACCTGGAATTAAATGTTTTCCCTAATCCTTTTAATGAATCTTTGACCTTGCGTTTTGCTGCAGAAAAATCAGGCGAAGCACAAGTAGAATTATTGGATGTTTTGGGAAGACAGTTGTATACTAGGCGGTTGGATGTCTATGCTGGCGCTAATGAAATCCAATTACCGGATTTAGATTTGGGCGTAGGGACTTATACTTTGCGTTTGGTGATGGAAGAGGCTTCTGCGGCGCGGCAGGTGGTGCGGGTGCGGTAAGGAGAAGAGATTTTATAAGAAATAGAAAGGCGATATCTTCAAGATATCGCCTTTCTTGTTTTTGGGCAGTACAGATTCAATTCAAATCCTATAAAACCAAGTGTTTAATCAATTTTTTAGATTGATTTTTGCGATTAAAAAAAATTACAAATTTGATAATTAATTGGATTTATTGTCATTTTTTTGTATTTTAATGAGCGAACTAATACTATGGAAATACAAATAATAGATACGAAGTCTCGGAAAAAAATAGTGGCGCTAATAGAAAGAGCCAATGCTAAGGATATGCCATTAAAAAAAGATGCGTGGCAATTTACTTGGAAAGAATTGTATAAAACAGAAGGCGCAGAATTTTATAAAATAGTTCTAGAAAATGATTCTTCTCAAATTGAAGGAGTATTGATGTTATCTGTAATGTATAATGAAATGTTGTACATGAACAATATAGAAGTAGCACCACATAATTTAGGCACAAAAGGAAAGTATGAAAATGTAGCGGGATGCTTAATTGCTTACGCTTGTTTAAAGAGTTTTGAATTAGGGAAAAATACTTATACAGGCTATTTGACCTTTGAAAGTAAAACAGAATTAATTTCATTCTATCAAGCTAGATATGGAGCGACTTTAGCGATGGGACAAAGAATGTTTATCGAACCCAATGTTGGTTTAAAATTGATAGACAAATATTTAAAATAAAGAGAAATGCCAAAAAGAATAAAAGAAATAAACGAAGGCGGTGTCAATGGGACAGGCAAAGGAGTTGTGAATACCAATAGCAAGGATTTTCAAGGACTTAGAAAAGTGATTTTAGAGCATGCTAAAAATCAGAGTCCTCAAGATCGAATTAGCTATGAATTAATTTCATTGAAATTTCAGATGGAAAGCTATGTGTCAGAAAAAGATCCTGCTGTGCTGATTGAAGCTGGAGCATTTTTGAAAAAACACTTAAAAGCGATAAAGGTAAAGAATAAAGATTTTGCAAATTTTATAGACCTGGAAGAATCTAACCTAAGTTCAATAATCAATGGAAGAAGGAAAATAACTATTGATCTTGCCTTTAAACTAGGAGCCTTGTTTGACCTTAGTCCTAATTTATGGTTATTGATTCAAAGTAAAAATGAATTATTGAGAGTAGGGGAGAAAAAAAGGATTTCCTATAAAAAATATAAGCTGGAAAATTTATTGAAGAAAGGGAGTTAGGGTATCGCTTTGCTTTTCTCCGGATATTAACAGAAAGGGCCTAAGTTCAAGTTAGACCCTTTCTTGTTTTTGCTTGATCCCATTGTTTCAAGAAAGGATGAAATCAAAATAAAAATATCTTAAAGCCCATTGCGCCAAAAGACAGCGCAATGGGCTTTTATCTTTGGGGCAATAATTGATCATAAGTAACTGTTCAAAATAATTAATAAAAGAGGATTTCCGGTTAATATTATCGTTAGGAGTTTGGAGCATCCACTCTTTTTCTAAACTAGAAGAATTTTGGATCACGAGCTCCCTTCTGTCTTCCAAGCGCCAATCTCCACAAGCTTTGGAGGGAAATTTGCAATAAATGTTGTAAATTGATAATATAGAATCATTTGAATACCTCTATAAAGGTCATCTAGCGGGCAAATCCTCTGCTTTTTACTTGATTTAATACTTGGAATGTCGGCCAGTCGTTCAACAATTAGACAAATTCTTTGTCTTTTTATAAAACCAACAAGCTATTCGAATGATTTAGAATCCCAAAAATCCCAACACGAAATAAATATTCTCAAATGAACAAAGCGATACACCTAGTTTCTTTTCTGTTGTTATTTCTTTTTATAGGAAATACAGAGCTCTTGGCTCAAAAAAAATGTGGCCAGGAATTATACCAACAACAAATGATGTTGGACAATCCCAATTATCAACAGGAATTGGAAGAATTAGAAGAATTTTATCTGGAACAACAGAATAAGGCGCAGAGTAGAGCTGCGGATTTTATGATCCCTGTAGTGGTTCACATTATTCATAATGGAGAAGTTGTCGGTCAGGGAGCGAATGTCAGTGACGCCCGAATTTTTTCGCAAATTGAAAGTCTCAACGAAGATTTTCAAAGACTGAATGCGGATGCTTCCAATACCCCATCTACTTATGGTAATGTCGTGGCAGATACCAACATTGAATTTTGCCTAGCCTCTATCGATGAATTTGGAAATCCTACCACAGGAATTACACGAAATAAATATAATAACATTTCAGGGATCAGCTATATCGCCAATACCATCAAACCCAATACCATTTGGGCTCCCTTAAAATACCTTAATATCTGGGTTTTGGAAATGCCAGATCCTACGATCTTAGGTTATTCCTTTTTGCCATCTTCGACGATGGTCGGTAGCAATCGCGACGGTCTAGTATTAAACTATAAAAATTTTGGTTTTATAAATAGCAACAATAGTGGCCGTACAGCGACCCATGAACTCGGACACTACCTTGGACTAAAACACATGTGGGGAGACAATGACAATAATGGTAATCCTATCGGATGTACTAGTGATGATGGTGTATCAGATACTCCAAATTCTTCTGCGCCTTATTTCAATTGTCCAGGCTTTGGATCTACTTCTTGTAGTTCTGTGGATATGCATATGAATTACATGGACTATGTCGATGATAGTTGTATGAATATGTTTACACAAGGGCAGGCGGAAAGAATGCAAACTACCTTGACGGGGATTCGATCTGCTTTAGTAGGGAATGCCAATACTGCCTGTAACGTAGAGTGTTTTGATTTGAGTGACAATGATCTGGTGATGGGCTTTGAGGCCAATGAAAGTACAGCGGGTTGGGTAATAGAAAATACCAATGGGGATAATTTTGGTTGGGTTCTTACCCAATTGGCCAATACCAATGTGGATTATGGTGGCGAATCGAGTCAGGGCTTAGCGCTTTATCTTTGGAATTCAGATTCTGCTGCTGATGATTATTTCTTTTCTCCTTGTTTTAAGATCAAAGCAAATGAGATTTATGAGCTAAGTTTTTCTTATGCCTGTGCTCGGGACCAAAATCAACTGTATGAAGAGGCTTTTGAAGTTGGATTTTCTTTTAATCAAAATTCATCCGATTTTCAGGTGCCTTCTACCGATTGGCAATTTAATCCTGTGTCCAATGATTTTCCAAATTACCAAAAAGCTACTTTGCGATTTTTCAATTCAGGAAATGCTACGGTTAGTTTAGGATTTCATGTCTTTAGCCCCGCAGATCGTTATGCCTTGCAAATTGATAATATCAATATCATCAATACTGGTTTGGTTGGAACAGAAGATCAAAGTGCAGCGGAAATGGATAATATTTCACTGTATCCCAATCCAACTACTGGCGAGTTGTCGGTAGATCTGCAGTTTGCGGATTCTAAAGAAGAAGTGGAAGTCGTTTTACAAGACCTTACAGGACGTATCTTAGATTCTCGTACCCTAAATAAGGTAAGAGATGAACAATTTCGGTTTGATCTTTCTTACTATAGCAGTGGTTTGTATCTGGTAACGGTGAAAGATGGGAAAAATGCCATTACCCGAAAAGTGACTAAGTTTTAATTGTTGGTCTTAATAATAGGGTAGCAATAGAGACAGATAGAGTCGAAAAGCCTTAACAAAATGTTAAAATTAGTTTAAGGTGTAAGGACGGCATTGTTTTCCCCTATTTATTTAAGTAGATTTGAAAGACTTCGGTCTTATGTTATATTAATTTAATTAACCTAAAAGTTATACTCATCATGAAAAAATTCGTTTTACTATTTGCTTTGCTCGGTGTTGTAAGTTTTACTGTAAATGCACAGTCTTGTTCTCATTCTAAAACTGCTAAAACTGCTGCGGTTTCTACATCTGCTGCTGATGTTGCTGCTGCTGACATCAATATTCAGAAAAGAGTTTGTCAAAAATCTGGTACTGTTTCTTTTGTACGTAAAGATGTTTGTTCTCAATCTGGGAAAGTTTCTTATGCAGATGTTGAATATTGTACCAAGTCTGGTAAATTTGTAAACGTATCTCCTTCTGAAGGTGCTGGTGAAACCATGACTGCTAAAACAGTAGCTGGAACTTCAACTACTACAGCTAAGAAAGGATGCTGTGCATCTAAAGCTTCTTGTAGCAAAGGTGGAGCTGCCAAAACTGCTGCTGTATCTACTACAGGTGCTGGTACTACTGCTGCTAAGAAAAGCTGCTGTGCGGCTGGAAAAAAATCTTGTAGCAAAAGTGCTAAAACAAGTGCAAGCAATGCTGCTGCTCCTGCTAAATTGGTAAAAGCGCAGAAATAAGATTGTATAATTGGCGAAAGCCAAATACGCTGAGAAAAAAGAGCCTATTCACAGATGTGGATAGGCTCTTTCTCATTTGGGCCTAAAGGTCAATGCGTTAAAATAGAAGGAAGAATGAAAAATATACCTAAGATTCTTTGGTAAATATTTGTATACCAAAGAATCTTAGGTATATTTGTGTATGTATTCAAAACAACTACTCAAAGGAAACTTACAAACCATCGTTCTAAAGTTGCTTGCCCAAAACGGGCGGATGTATGGTTATGAAATTACCCAGCAAGTAAAAGAACAAAGCGAAGGTAAAATATTACTTACCGAAGGAGCACTCTATCCCGCTTTACACAAGCTGGAAGCAGATGGCCTCCTTACCACAGAACGCGTGATGATTGGCAAGCGCATGCGCAAATACTACACCCTGACTCCCGCAGGAAATACCGCCATCACCGATAAGATCAAAGAATTTTATTCCTTTCTCGAAGCCATGCAATTGATCATCGGTGGAAAGCCAAAAAATACCTAAGCCCATGCCTGTACTCGATGAAAATCAAATGAACTTGATCGCTGATCGCTTAGCAGAAAGGCAATTGAGTTACCAGCCTTTACAAGAAGAATTTTTGGACCACCTCTGTTGCGGAGTGGAAGAAGAAATGGAAGCGGGTTATTCTTTTGACCAAGCTTTAACTAAAACTTTCGCTCTTTTTCCCGATCAAGAATTTCAAAAGATAGAACAACAAACCCTTTTTATCACCCGAAAAAAACACCCCCTCATGAAAGCTTTTTCTCTCCTCGTCTTAAGTTTGGTATTGGCAATCCCTTCCATCTATTGGGTAAGCAATGCCGAGCCACCAAGTATTTCTCCCATTGGTGGAATCTATAAAATTTCAAGTGGCTTTGGTCTTCGTATGCATCCTATTCATAAGGAAAAAAAGATGCACAAGGGAATTGATATTGTTGCGCCGATTGGTACGCCCGTGCTAGCTACTTCCGATGGGGAAGTGATTAAAGTAGTTGAAATAGATACGGGCTATGGTAATCACATTGTCATCCAACACGATGAAGAGCACCAATCCATGTATGCCCAACTCAATGAAATAAAAGTTGAGCTAGGACAACAGGTGAAAATCGGAGAAGTCATTGGAACGGTTGGTAATTCTGGCGCATCGACTGGTCCGCATTTGCATTATGAAGTATTGGTCAATGGGGCGAATCAGGATCCGGCGGATTTTATTAAACCTTAAGTAGTATTAAAAGGCGACTTTATTTTTAACAGCACAAATTAACTGATAAGGTAAAGCCCCCGACAAGATTTCCCCTTTTCCTTTTTCTAAAAAAACATTCGTATCTTCTTAGGCGTTTTAAAGCTAATCTCTAATGCTTTTGAAATTGTTTGAAACTAGATTAGTAATTGCTTAATAAGCGTTCAAAAAATAGGGTCTACCTTCAAGGTAGGCCCTATTTCTAAATGCCAAACATCATAGATATGAAATATTTCTTTCTTCTACCCATTACCCTTTTTGCTTGGATTTTTATCCAAGCAAACGATGAGGTTACAACAACTACAAGACCTTTGGTCTCCGCAGAAAATGGCAATCCCGTCGAACTCGGAAAAGTCAATTGGCTACGCAATCTAGACGAAGCCAAGGCACAAGCCAAGGAAAGTGGTAAACCTATCTTTTTACTTTTTCAAGAAGTTCCTGGTTGTAGTACTTGCCGTTTTTATGGCAGTGAAGTATTGAGCCATCCTTTGGTGGTAGAAGCCATTGAAAGTCTTTTTGTTCCTCTCGCGATTCACAATAATAAATCAGGCGCCGATGCCAAAGTGCTCAAAGCTTTTGGCGAACCTTCCTGGAATAATCCCGTGGTAAGAATCGTAAGAAACAATCAGCAAAATATTGTTCCTCGTCTTTCTGGAAATTATACCCTGGCAGGTTTGGTGACCAATATGGTTTTGAGTTTGCAAATTCATGGAACGGAAATTCCGACTTATTTGCAATTGTTGCAGGAAGAATTAAGTGCCCGACAGAGTGGATTGGCTGAAGCCAATTTGTCGATGTATTGCTTTTGGAGTGGTGAAAAAAATCTAGGACATTTGGAGGGCGTGATTGAAACGCAGGCAGGTTTTATGAATGGGAAGGAAGTCGTAAAAGTGAAATACGATTCAGAAGCGATTAGTTTGAAGGACTTGGTGGCGCATGGTTCCAAAACGGGTTGTGCCGATCGGGTATTTGTGGATGATCAGAAACAACAGGCGCAAGCGGCTGCAATTTTGGGAAAAAATAAAATCGAGAAAGAAGGATCATTTCGCTTGGATGCCGATCCTAAGTATTATTTGGGCCATACGCCCTATCAATATGTACCGATGACGCAATTGCAAGCTGCTCGGGCGAATAGTCTTTTGGCGAATCGACAATCGCCGGAGGTTGTTTTATCTCCTCAGCAACGGAGCTTGGCGAAGTATATCGCAGCGCATCCGAAGGCGGGGTGGAAGAGCTGGATTAATGAGACGGATTTGATTGGGGCTTGGGGAGAGGTAGAAGCACTGATTGCTAAAGGCAAGTAGAGGGAAATTAAGTACAAATTAAAAATCAAAATTCAAATGCGATTAATCGTCACTTGAATTTTGATTTTATTTTTCAAATCTAAATTTTTACTCAACGAAGGATTTCAAACTTCCCTTTCCTATCTACTAATTTTCGCCTCAAATACTGGAAAGAATGTTTCTTCTCCATTTTTAAATTCCAGGCGAGAAGCAGCTAGGTCTAGTTCAAAAGTAAGATCTATATCTTCGAATTTCTTAATGAAGAGGTCTTCCTTCAGAAGGACATCTATGTCGGTTTTTATTTTTACTTCTCGGTATGCTCCGTTTTGATAAATCCTAGTAGAAGGTGCAAAATGCAAACTGAATGATTTGACCTGATTGGGTTCAATAAATGAATTCCCTAAAGGGATAGGATTTTGAGTTTGCAAGGTACAATCACACCGATCCAGATAAATGGATCTTCCAGCAGTTGTATTCTCCTCATGGAAGACTATTTCAGCCTTAGCGTACAAGAAGTCGAGTTCCACAGATTTTATCTCATCGGAGACGGTGGTGCTTATAAAATAATGAATTATTGCATCGTCTGAAATCGGCTGATCACAAGAAAAGAAAGAGCAGGTAAAACAAGATAGGAGAAGAATTAGTAAATTTTTCATAAAGCTTGATTGGTTAAATGTTGAGGTGTATTTATTTTCTTTTAAATGCATATTTTAGGCTTACTTCTACTTGTTCTTTGCCATTGGCCCCGATACCATATGGACTATTATTAGAGTTGAAGATTGGGCTAACTCGATTAATAGGAGCACGATAGCGAAGGTCAAAAGAGAATTGGCCCCAATCATAACCGACCCCCAAGTCCCAGATGAAATTGTTTTTCTTGTAAATTTTTGGCAAATCTCTAATGAAATTGCTGTAACCCCGGTATTGACTATAGAAGGATTCCGAGATGGGTTTGACGAAGTTGAATTCTATCCCAAGGCCAGCTACCAATCTGATTCTATTGGGAAAACTATAGTGTACGCTTAATGGGATTTCAAGTCGACTAATGGCCAAATGTCCTTTAACGAAGTTCGTGTCTGCATACCCAAAGAAAGTGGCATTGCGGCCATCGAGCTGATATTTTAGATCATACTTCTGCGCCCAGATTTCTCCTTGTACTTTGACATCAATGTCTGGAAAAACAACCTTATCTGCCCATAGTCCTAATTTCAAAGGACTGGTGATTTCTCTAATGCTATAATCATAATTAAAATCGACTCCTACTCCATCCACCGTTTGCCCCGCTCTATAATAATCTCTCCCCGTTGCTATACCAATCCCCCAATTAAAATGATCCTTTCTTCTAACTCTTTGAGTCTTATTGGTCCTTGATTTTGCTACCTGAATTGGATCGTGGTATTTTTGCAGACGACGTCCAAAAGCAACTGTGAAATTCCGCTCAAAATTATCTCCTCGAAATTCTCCTCCTGAGTATTCGATCTTTTTAAAAGAAGGTGTAAAGTAGGTTTGGTATTTCAAGTCGAGTGTCCATAGACCACGATCATAACCTATACCTGTTTCCCAGAAACCCACTACAGGCTGATAAATGTCTTTAGTCGCGTCGTAAATTTCTTCCCCATTGACTGGTGGAATATAATCTGCCGTATATTTTTTATCCAGAAACCGTAGACTGATTCCTCCTCCAAAACCTAAGCGCAAATCTTCGCCTATTTTTATTTGTCCTCTTAGCGGGATACTAAACTGATGTATCTTTTGTTCCACTTCTTCAAAACTGCTAAAGTTGAGGTCATTTAAATAATTGTATCCATATTGGTAAAAAAGTGGGAGATAAGAGAAACCCATTTCTAGTGCCGTGTTCTTTCTTAAGTGAATACCTGCTTTGGCCTCTAGATAAAACCTTCGACCTCCACTTTCTCTTTCTGTGTTTAAGTTTGTTCCTGATGGATCATTAGCCGTGTTTAAGTTCAATGGAAGCTCTGTAATAAAATTATTTTGAAAAGAATAAAAATGAACCCCTGCCTCTGCTCCGAGGTACCAACGGAAAGGTTTCTTAATTTTAATTCTTTCAAGATTAGAAGAAGGTTTTTTAATGGCAGGTACAATTTGATCGCTAAGGATTTCTCCTAAGGTTTTTTTAGGAAGTTTTGATAAAATGCCAAAAATAGAACCTTCTTTTTTTTGCCCCAATATAGAAGTACTAGTACCTTTTGTTTTAGGCGTTTCCACAATAGTTTTCATAGCTAATGGACTTTCGTTTACTTTGGTGAAAGTATTCTTTTTCGTTGTGGTGGAAGCGTTTTGAATTTCGGTAGAGTTATTAGGAATATTGGAAGAAATAAGATCATTAGACCTTTCGAGATCGGTATTTGTTTGGGTATAATTGGTGTTCGGGAATTGGGTTTTTCGATCTGTAGAAGTGCTTATGTTTGGATGAACGGTATTGGCTGTTTGGAAATTGGATTCACTTGGATTCGCCTCGGAAGATGGAGATCCAATTACCGGTTCAAGTTGATTATTATCCTTTCTTGAATGATTAATGTTTGTCGAATTGGCGGTAGTTTTATTGGTGTTTTGACGGTCTTGGGTCGATTGTTGTTCCGAGGATTGCTTTGAAATAGTAGAAGTGTTTTTGCTAGAATTAGCATCTTTCCTTGCGTTCTGTTCTGCGTTTATATTAGTCTCCATTTCGATGTGTTGACTAATTTTAGACTTCGTATTATTAGCCGAAAAAACATTCCACAATACTAAAGCACTTAAGGTTAGTCCAATCAAAAGAAGGCTTAGTCCCATCCAGTTGAATCCCTTTCTCCAGGCAGTATTCTGGCGATCATCCAACTTCTCATTCATGGCTTCCCATGCACCCGCATCAAAGTCGAATTCATGTTGCTGAAGCGTGTTCTTTATTTGATCATCCATAGGTTGATTAGGTTGACTCATGGTTTATTGATGATTTTGTTGAACTAAAGTTTGTAAAGTTTTTCGGGCAGTAGAGAGGTGCCATTTGGAAGTGCCGAGGCTGATGTTTAATTGCTCCGCAATCTCTGCATGTTTGTATCCTTCGACCACATACATATTGAAAACGGTTCGAGTCGCAGTGGGCAATTGCTGAATCAATTGATACAATTCTTCTGCCGCCATATTCCCCAATGCATCATTCTCTACCACAAGGTCTTCTTCCTTGTCAAAATCCATTATTTTTTTATAAGTGGTATTGCTTCGGATATGATCGATGGTCGTTCGATAAACGATTTTGGCAATCCATCCAGAGAGGGTTCCCTGATCCTGGTAGCTTGCAAGCGAATCAAAAACACGCATAAAAGCAGTATTCAAAACCTCAATGGCTTCTTCCCGATTATTGCTGTAACGCATTGGGATACCGAGTACTTTTCCAAAGTATCGCTGATACAAATACTTTTGCGCCAAGCGATCTTTTTGCAAACAGTATTTTATAAGCTCTTTGTCCGGGCTATGGAGGTTCACTTTCATGCTTGCCCTTGGGTTTAAGTTGGTTTTTATTTCAATGGTGGAGGACATGATATAATGGATCTAATTTTTGGGGCTTTTTCCCAATTGATAACTGACTTCAAGTTGCAAGTAATTGGTCTTTAATTTTACGGGATAATCTTGTCCTTGAATAGGAATGTCATTATAAGCCTTTGTGGTACGATAAATATACTTTCCACCAATAGAGAATCGCCCAAAGCCATAAGCTATCCCTGATTCAATATTTATGGACGTATTTTTGAGTTGCCCGAAAATTTCATTTAAAGATTTTTGTTCTGCTTCTGTTGGAATCGTTTGCTGAGTGGTGAACCAACGGAAAATATTTTTTTTGTCGAGCACGATCGTGCTGCCGACTCCGAGGCTAAAAAACAATTGATGGCCCATGTCTATTCGGATAGAGGTAGGAAGATAAAGTAAAGTATTCCGAGCTTGACTCTGATTCTGGTTCCATCGATCGTTTTGTAGAACTTTATGCGTAATAAGATGTTTTTCCGCATGAATATTTGGAGCCACTTCGAGGAAAAAGCGTTCCGTCAATTGGTGGCGATAAAAAACACCATAATGAAATCTTGGATGAAAATAAACGCCAATAGCAACCTGAACGTCATCCGTATTGATAAATGCAGTAGGGGGATTATTAGGAAACTGAGCTCCAGCCTTAATCCCAAAAGCATGTTTTTGCCCGATAAGCGATCCTACCGAGAGCAATAAAAATAAAATAGGTAAAATAGTTTTCATAACCTTCGATTATATATGGTTTCAATAGTATCATCGGAAGGGATAGGAAAAAGGTTGGGTAGGGAGGAAAGAAAAATGAAAAGAGTAGAAAAAATCAAATTCAGAGAACGTTTGGTCGTCTCTGAATTTGATTTTTGAAAAGATCGTTCTTCTAATCTTTCACCCGACTAAAAGCCAAAGTCTTCAACATCCAATTGGGCAAGGGCTTGTCCGCTTGTCGGTTTTTTAGATTCAAGTACCAATTAATCTTTTTAAGAATCGGCAGTTTATGTGTTTCCACAAATTCAATCAGCGTTCCATCAGGATCTTCTATATAAGAAAAATGTCCAGCAGCTTCGCCCATATCAAAAGTCTCCGCCGTATCAGGATTGTCCCCACTATCAACGGTGAAAGGATGTCCCTTGGACGCACACAAAGCTTTCATCTCCGCCATGCCACTAATGTCAAAACACAAGTGAATATAACCCAAGTCTCCCCACATGCGATTTTCATAAATCTTCCGAGGCTCCCGATCTAATACTTGGATCAATTCCATCTGGCTTGGCCCAAGCATGCGACTAAAAGCACCCTGACGGGCTTTGCTATGTTTGAGCAAAACTCTGCGGAATTCATGCCCCTTGGCACCCGGCAAAGATTGTAAATCTACAAATGGCCCAGACTCATCATAAAGCACCTCATCATAACCAAGGATGTCGCCATAGAAAGCCATTGATTTTTCAATATCACTCACTCCCAAAACACAACCATAAACGCCTCCGGTCAAATGACTTCCACTTTTAAACCATTCGTCATCCGTGTGTACAACTTCACAAAGGTTGCCATGTAAATCTTTGAGGTAGAAATGTGGCTGACCTAGTGGATTATTGGAAAGCTCACCCACGAGGTCGATGCCGTCTTTGCGAAATTTCTCATAACAAGAAGCAACATCACGGCTTTTGTATTTGGCGATATGAATACCAAGGTCTCCTAGTTGAACGTCGAAGTTGGGGCCCACAGGAGTACGGGAAGTATACTGCCAGATTTCGAGACCACCACCACCTTGGATATTGATGGCGAGAATCGCATGTCTTTGCCGCTTTTCGCCTTCGGTGTAAGGGAGCATGAGTGCTGCTTCCGCAGCTTCTTCGAAAATGGGGATGTCCGTCCCAAATGTTTTTCGATACCAATCGAAAGTTTTGTGAACGGCGGGATTGCCGATGCCGACTTGTTGGATGCCGCTGATAAATGGTTTTTTCATGTGTATGATTGTTATTTCATTATTACAACAAAGGCTCCGCCGAAGCGAAACCTTTGTGATATTTTATGTGGGTAAATGCAAGGTGTTTAATGCTTAAGCATTCATTCTTTCTTGCATTGGAATCACTTCTTTTTGGTAATCTCCAGCTTTTAGCTTTCCTGCGATTTCTGCAAAAGCATCCAAAGAGGTGGCGATGTCTTCCATGGTATGTGCAGCCGTTGGAATCAATCGGAGGATGATCATTCCTTTTGGAATAACAGGATAAACAACAATGGAGCAGAAGATGTGGTGAACCTCGCGGAGGTCATACACCAAATTGATCGCTTCTTCTACACTACCGTGCATATAGATTGGGGTGACACAACTGTTGGTGTTCCCAATATCCAAGCCTTTTTCTTTCAATCCGTTTTGTAAGGCATTTACATTTTCCCACAATTTTGCTTTGTGCGAAGGATCT
>CALLVY010000631.1 GCA_938015925.1 uncultured Saprospiraceae bacterium | reverse complement strand
TCGGCATTGTATTTGATTAAAGAATAATAACCTATTATTAACAAGAAGGAAAAAGTGTAAACCCAATTCGAAACGTGCTTTTCCTGCTTTCAATTAACAAATCCCATTTATGAAAAAGTTGTTATTCGCCCTTTTGATCTTAGCCATCCATCTTCCTTTGATGGCTAGCCAGGTAGAGTCTGTTGCAGATCTCAAAAAGAAAGTGGCTACCTTAAACGGGGAAGCCAAAGTAAATACATTAAACCAGTTATCTACTCAATTGGTAGCTGAAGAGCAAACCAAGGAAGCTCAGAAAATTGCTGCTGAAGCAATGACTATGGCCGAACAGATGGGGTACCGAGCAGGTATCGCTGATGCTCATGATAATATTGGTCAGGTTTTTCAAGCCAAATATGATTACACCAATGCCATGAAAAGTTTTGTGGCTGGATTGAAAATTCGAAATAGCAGCAATGATCAAAAAGGAATTGCGACTTCAAAAAATAATATTGGAGTGGTTTTCTTCCTACAAGAAAATATCAATAGTTCCATCGAAAATCTAAATACGGCTCTTGAAATCAGAAATGAAATCAAAGACTCGGAGGGTTCTGCAGAGACGCATAAAAATTTAGCAGATGTTTATCTGTTGAAAAAACTTTATGGAAAATCTAAAGAGCATTACCGAAACTCTATGGATCTTCAAATTCAAATGGACAACCTTGGAGGAGCGGCAAGCATTGCCAGTTTGTTGGGAAATATTTCTAGCGACCTTGGAGACAATGAAAGTGCATTGGCTTATTACCACATGTCTTTAGATTTGAACAACTCAACTGAAGACCTTCCAAGAATAGCAGAAGACTATAATAATATTGCGATGGCTTACGTGGCTCAAGAAAGCTACGAAGAAGCTTTGGATGCCAACGATATGGCTTTTCGGATTCGCAAAGGCCTAAGTGACCAAATCGCTTTGGCAGAGACGCACAAAAACTTTGGAGTTATCTATTCCAATTTGGGAGATATGAAAGAGGCGGCCAATTATTTGGAACGTGGAGAAAGAATATTGAAAGAAGTAGGGATGGAGCCTGGAACGCAAGATATCTTTCTAGGAATTTCTAAAGCTTATGAAGGAATGAAAAATTTTCCAAAAGCTTATGAGACCCATGTGGCTTATGCGACAAGCCGTGATGGTTTGTTTAATAAGGAGAAAAGCACCGCCTTGATGGAGTTGACTACCAAGTACGAGTCTGAGTTTGCTGCTGAAAAGCAAGAACAAAGAATTACAGTCCTTGAAAAAGAACAAACCTATAGCCAGAAAATGAAAGCCTTTTTATTGGCTTTACTCGGATTGGGAGCAGTATTGTGCCTGGTATTATTCTCTAGCTACAAACGTAAGAAGAGAGATAATGAATTGTTAACGACTAAAAATGAAGAAATCAATCGTCAGAAAACTGAGATTGACGAACAGAATAATCAGTTGGAAGAAACCAATGCTCGCTTAGATAACCTGAATACCAAACTTGTTACGGAGATGGCAGAAAGAGAAAGCATTGAGCAGTCTTCTTTCGCTCGCGATCGATTCTTGGCCACGATGAGTCACGAAATGAGAACACCAATGAATATCATCATTGGATTGACTCACTTGCTATTGGATGAAAATCCAAGACAGGATCAGGTAGAACATTTGCGTACGCTACAGTTCTCTGCCAATAATTTGATTGTCTTTATCAATGATGTTTTGGACTTCTCAAAAATCGAAGCTGGAAAAATCAATTTGGAAAGCCGGGTTTTTGATCCAATCAAAACCTTTAACGAAAGTAAAGATCGCTATAAATTACCTGCCGCTGAAAAAGGTTTGGAATTGAATTATGATTACGATACCAAATTACCTGCCCGTATGATGGGAGATCCGACTCGATTAAATCAAATCCTGACGAATTTAGTGAGCAACTCGATCAACTTTACAGATAGTGGAACAGTGGATGTCAAAGTTTCTTTACATGAAATGACGCCGAAAGATGCGACTATTTTGATGACTGTTACAGATACGGGACCTGGTATTGCGAAAGAACAAATGGATGATATGTTTAAGAAGTTTACCAAAACTTCAACAGATATCTTCGAAGGCTATGCTTCTACAGGTTTAGGATTGGCCATTACCAAGCGTTTGGTGGATCTACAAAATGGTAAAATCGAAGTAGAAAGTGAATTGGGTAAAGGAACTAAATTTACCGTTTACTTACCTTATAAAATTGCAACCAACGAGCAAGTAGAGCAAGCAAGAGTTAAAGCAGAAGAGCCAAATAACTATGATGAATTGCAAGGCAACAAAATCTTAGTAGTTGAGGACAATAGAATCAATCAATTGGTGGTGGCTAAAATGCTCCGCAAATTGGGAATGGAAGTCATCACTGCGGATAATGGTGCAGAAGCATTGGAAGCGTTTAACAATAGCTATTTTGATCTGGTACTAATGGATATCCAAATGCCAGTAATGGATGGTTACAGAGCTACTGCGGAGATTCGTAAATCAACCGATCCAAGAAAACGCGATGTGCCGATTATTGCATTGACAGCATCTGCTTTCCTTACAGAAAAAGAAAAAGCCAAACTTTTTGGTATGAACGACCATGTCGGAAAACCATTTGGGCCGGATGATCTTTTGGAGAAAATCCATGCATCTTTAGCGCTTTACAAAGTATAAATGGAATCTAAAATATCTTATTAAACCGCAAGGTTTTTTATACAGATTTAATAGAGAATAATAGGTAAACAAATGCCCTTTTGCGAAAGCGAAAGGGCATTTTTACTTTGATTAACTTTTCAAGATGATAAGTTAATGTAATTTTTATCTCACAAAAAAAATCGTTCCGCTAGAGTAAACGAACTTCCATACGGATGCTTTGGTGATCAGAAAAATCAAATCCCTGATCCAATCCTTTTATATTCAAAGCTTTTACATTAGGAGACAATAAGAAAAAATCAATCAGGCTAGTGAATGTTTTTCCGGTCTCGTATATGACCGCACTATTGCGAATCGTGGGCACGGAAGGATCATAAACCCAAGTCCAATCTGCTGGAAGAAAGTCTGAATCAATGTTTGGATTAGAACTGTACTTTTTGGTGCCGGGATGAAAGGTATCGAAATTAAATCCTGGAGGACACTGATTCCAATCGCCACCAACGACGATATAATTTCCCAATTCATATTCCTGAAGAACCAGGTTCTTCAAATAATCCATTTGCACTTTTTTGATCTTTCCATCTCGGTCGTAGGCAGAATTGTGGATATGGACGACGACCAAGTCTTTCCCCCAGTCAGTTGGATAACGGTTAAGAACCAAACAACGGTCGAGCAGGAAAAGACTATTGGGCCAACTAAATTTTCCAGGCAGTTGATGCCGTTCTGCCTCCCTGGGCAGGTAGCGCGAAAAAGTGTTGAGGCCACTATTTGCTTCGCCATAGATATTCCAAGGTTCGAGGATAGGAGTTGGGATCCGATTGACATCAAAATTGACAGCGGAAGTACAAGAGTATTTATCCAAACCTTCCTGTAGCATCTCCTGCTGATTGGAATGATAAGACCTGCAAGAATTAAAATCGACTTCTTGGAAAAGCATAAAGTCACTCTTGATCTTCGGTATACTTGCCCTTACTCCAGCGATATTTTTTTCTACTAATTCTTTAGAACTGCGGACCATTTTTCCTCCTGAGGTAAAGAAGCCACCACCATTATAGAAAAAATCAGATTCCTTACCGAGTCCGGCATATCCAATATTCCAACTAGTAAAACTCAAGGTACTGTCCTGGATGCTAGCTTGGGCCTGATTGCTTTCAATTTTTAATTTACTGATCCCCTCTGGCGTAAAATCCGTGTAGGTCGCATGCAGCAAAACGGCACAGATATAGAAAAGAAAAAGGAATAAAAAAATGCCGAGGATTTTTAATGATAAGAAGCTGTTCTTTTTTGTTTTAGATGGGTTGGCCATTAGAAGAATTTGAATTTAGTTTGTGTTTGGTGTAAAGAAGAAATGAACTATGGAGGAAAGGGAATAATGTCCAGACGAGAAAGTAAGGATAATAGTTGTCTATAGAAAGGAAAAAATGAATAAATTTTGCTGGAGACTTGGAGGGTACTTAGATATTCAGAAGGTCTTGCATTCCGAAACAACCTTCTTTTCCGATGATCCATTCCGCTGCTAATAAAGCACCACTGGCAAAACCCAGGCGCGAGTGAGCAACATGCTCAATGGAGATGCGATCAATAGCGGATTCATACTGAATGCTATGTGTGCCAGGTACTTTGTCGATCCGCTTCGAAATAATACTCAACTCGCTTTGTTCGGCTGCGGGTTGATTGACCCAGTTTTTTTTGTGTTCCACCGCATCCAGGATTTGATTGGCCAAGGTAATGGCAGTGCCACTTGGCGCATCCAATTTTTGCGTGTGATGGATCTCTTCCATTTGGATCTCGTAATTGGGATAAGCCTTCATCAGGTCTGCCAATTTTTGATTGATGGCAAAAAAGATATTGACGCCTACGCTGTAATTGGAAGCATAGAAAAAGGCTGCTTTGGATTGCTGGCAAAGTGCTTTTGCTTCGCTCATTTTATCCAACCAACCGGTAGTACCGCTGACCACGGGGACTCCATTCTTGATGCAGGTACTTATATTGTCAAAAGCCGCCTCAGGATTGCTAAATTCTATAGCTACCTCCGCCTGTCGAAGAAGATCCAGGTTCATTTCTTGTGGATGATTGACACGGAGCACAATTTGATGTCCTTTTTCTTTTGCCAATCCCTCAATGGTTTTACCCATTTTGCCATAACCAAGGAGTGCGATTTTCATAGAGAAGATTTTATTTACTTTGTGAACCTTTGCTTTTTGTCAAACGACTAATCTCAAATGTAAAAAAGTCTTCTGACTATTAAGATTCAGAAGACTTTTTTATTGAAAATATTTTAGCTAAAATCGATGCGCTCTAGCTCACCGTTTCTTTGGTTTTAACGATGGTCTTCAGCTTTTCAAGCACAAAATTGATTTCCTCTTTGGTATTGTAGTGAGAAAAAGAAAAACGGATGGTTTTTCTTGCCGGGTCGGCTTTGATCGCAGAAAGGACATGAGAACCAGCTTCCGCGCCAGAAGTACAAGCACTACCACCAGAAGCACTAATGCCCAGTATATCCAGATTCAACAAAAGGAGTTCTGATTTTGGAGAGGGAGGAAAAGACACACTGATGACCGTGTATAAAAATTGTCCATCATAATCGCCATTGAATTGAATGTCTTCAAAATTTTCTTTCAACTCCTGAATAAAATAACTCCGTAAATTTGAGATGTATTCAATGCGTTCATCCATATTGTCATTGGCCAATTCAAAAGCCTTGGCCAGGCCGACGATGCCTGCGATGTTTTCTGTTCCTCCACGCATATTGCGCTCTTGAGAACCACCATCGATAAATGGTTTTAGTTTGGAGTTCCCATTGATATAGATGAAGCCACAACCTTTGGGACCATGAAATTTATGAGCAGATCCTGATAAAAAATCGATCTTGGTTTTTTCAACGTCAATAGGGAAGTGTCCCGTAGTTTGGATGGTATCGGAATGGTAATAAGCTCCATAAGTTTCACAAAGTTCAGAAATGCGATCCATGGAAACCATGGTACCAATTTCATTATTGGCGTGCATCAGCGATACCAACGTTTTTTGGCTTTTATCAGCTAATAATTGTTCTAATTCCTCCATACTAATTCTTCCTTTGGAATCTACTTCCAAATGGACGACTTCAATTCCTTGAGCAGATTCCACGGTATCGAGGGTATGCAAAACGCAATGGTGTTCAGTAGCAGAGCTGATGATTCTTTTGACTCCCAAGTCGCGAACAGCGCATTTGATTGCCATATTGTTAGATTCCGTTCCACCAGAGGTGAAAAAGATTTCTCCAATCGAAGCATTGAGGTAGCCAGCAATAGATTTTCGGGCATTTTCAATTGCCGCTCTTGCTTTACGTCCATCGGAATGAATAGAGGAGGGATTGCCATAGAGGTGTCTCAGGCAGTTGGTCATTTCTTTTAAAACTTCCTCTGTTATTGGAGTTGTTGCTGCATTGTCTAGGTATACACGCATAATTTGGTTAGTATTTTGGTTCTCTCAAGAAAATAAGCGCTGGTAGCTATTTAGAATCTACCTTTGCAAAATTACTGCTCTTCTCCTAGAAAAGCGGATGATTGATAAATAAAAATGCCAATTGCAAGCCAATGGCCAATGCAATTTTAATAGTCTCTCGTGCAAAAGCATAAGAAGTATTAAGTGATTGATCGTAAATTAAAGGGAATTTTCGTCTGATAAAATTACAATAAAAGCTGGAAATATTTTGGTGTATTTCCAGCTTTTAATTTAAGAATTCAATTTTAAGCCTTGGTTTTAAGCAAATCATTGATATCTGCTTGTATTTTGGAGGCCAGATTATTGGCAATTACCGCGGAGGTACTTTCGGAGTAGACTCGGATAATCGGCTCCGTATTAGATTTTCTCAAATGAATCCAGTCGGATTCAAATTCTATTTTTAGGCCATCTATCGTATTGAGTTGTTCTCCTTTGTATTTTTCTTTTAAGCCTGCAAAAAGCCTATCGAGGTCGATTTCTGGGGTAAATTGAATCTTATTTTTGGAAATGGTATAATT
>CALLVY010000630.1 GCA_938015925.1 uncultured Saprospiraceae bacterium | reverse complement strand
GGGTAAGCACTATTTTTTAACTCTTCAAAACTCATTTGAAATGATTAACTATTTGCGTCAATCAATGGCCTTGCTTTGTCTGTTGTCATGGAGTTTCAATACTAGTGCCAATGCTGCGGCTTCTTTTCCTTCCAATCCTGGTGAGTTCTTAAAAGGTTTGAAAGAATATATGACTGCAAGTAAGAATGCAGAAATGGAGGCGATCTACGAAGATTTTGAAAAGCATTACAACCAAGGGCTCTTCTCGGAAAGTGATTTCGATCTGATCCTGAATACTTCGAATTTGGCATTAGAAAAAAAGATTCCAGCCAATCCTTATTTTGGTAAGTATCTCCAGAATGTGGTACTCATTCGCACCCATTCCAAAAGAGAAAATACCTTTGTCGAATGGCATAATGTCGCTCAAGCTTTGATCGACGATATGACTGGAAGAAAATTCAAACCCATGAAAGTTTTCTTTGAATTCAGTATTCCGTTTTTTGAAAAAAATGCTTTGCGTTATTCTGAAAAAGGCGTTTCCTGGTACTTTAGTGAAGCGGATTACAAATTTGCTTATCGACAAAAAGAAGCTTACGTTTATTTTGAAAAAACAAATCTAGAAGGAAAACTCAGAGGCAATGTCATTGCTTTAAAAAATGCCAAAGGAAATTATTTTCCAAGTAGCAAAGAATGGAAAGGCATGGGCGGAACGGGTACCTGGGATAGAGGCGCAGAATTAGGTCAAACTTTTCAAGTAAGCGGCGCTTATACCTTGGAGTTTGACAAAACCGTTTATAAAGTAGATAGCGTAACATTAGATTATCCCGACCTATTGTCGAATGGCCCTGTTTTGGGAACTTACCAAGATAAAATTTTTGTAGGGACCAACGCAGCCAAAGAAGTTTCCTATCCTCGTTTCGAATCCTTAGAAACAAATTTGCACATCGATAATATTGGTCCGGAGATGAAATTTGTTGGTGGGCTTCGTTTGCAAGGAGTCAAAGTTTATGGCTACGGAACGAAAGCGGAAAAAGCAAAATTTACGCTTTATGATACGGAAGAAAAAGAGTTGGTTAAAATCAGTGCGGAATTATTATCCTTGAAAAGAGGGGAGCGAATGACGGGACAAAGTGTCAATTGTGTACTCTATTTCGGAAGTGATTCGCTATACCATCCAAGTACCAATTTCAATTTGAATTTAGTCGATAAGTCAATTGAATTGACCCGAGGAGAACGAGGGAGTGATAGCAATCCTTATTTTAGTTCACTGCATCAAGTAAATGTCGACGTAGATCACATCAAATGGATTGTAAAAGAAAATCGAGTAGAGATCGGACACCGAGCCGTCTCCTTTGCCAATGTAGAAAAAAAGGTCGTTTTTGAATCGCTCAAATACTTCAAAGAATCTGATTACAATCGATTGCAGAATATTTCATCTACCAATCCTATTGCAACCATCAAAGTTTTTTCAGAAGAAAAGAAAACTCGTTTTTTGGATGCCAACGAATTGGCCAAACGATTTAATCCTCGCTTCGAAATTTCTAGTATCAATAGTTTGATCTACGATTTGGTAGGCAAAGGGTTTATCAATTACGATAAAGACCAAAAAGTCGTTGAAGTAAAAGACAAAGTTTTTCACTATGCAGATGCGAGCCAAGGCATGGTCAGTTTTGATCAGCTCCGCATCGAATCTGTGGCCGATAGTACCAATGCGGTTTTAGATTTAAAAAATAATACCATCACGACCAATGGCGTAAAAAAAGTGGAATTCAGCAAGCGTCATAATGTAGCGCTTAAGCCTTTTGGTGAAAGCATCCAACTCCAGAAGAATCGGAACATGAATTTTGATGGAAAATTATTCGCAGGATTTTCTACATTTAATGGCAAAGATTTTTCTTTTGCTTACGATCAAAATCACATTGAGATGGATTCTATCCGCTATTTTGATGTATTTATTCCTTCTGGCGAAAAAGATAAAATGGGGAGGCCCGTCGCACTTTCTATCGCTTCGCGTATCGAGCATGCCAATGGCGTTCTTTTGGTCGATGCACCAGAAAATAAAGGAGGTGAAAATGACATTTCTTTTTTCCCTTCTTTTAAAAGTAAAAAACCATCCTACGTGTATTACGATTTGCCCGAAACCTTGGATACTTGCTATACCAGAGATTCTTTCTACTTTTCTATTGCGCCTTTTTCTTTAGTGGATTTGGATAACTTGAAGAAAGAACAATTGGAGTTTAAAGGCAAGATGGTATCTGCCGGAATCTTTGATGAGTTTGAAGAAACTTTGGTTTTGGATGAAGAAGATCAATCGCTTGGATTTTTAACACAAACCTCTGCAGAAGGATTTGCCAACTATCAAGGGAAAGGAAAATTTATTGGAGCAATTAGTTTGAGCAATCGAGGTTTTTTAGCCAAAGGAAATATTCAATACAATGGCGCTTCTATCCAATCGGAAGACATTATTTTCAAACCGAAACAAATGACTTCTTCTGCGGATCAATTTAACCTAGAAGAAAACCGCAGCGGAGCCGTACAAGTGCCCCAAACGGTGGGCTACGATGTTTCTATCGATTGGCGACCTTATGTCGACAGTATGTACATCTATTCGAAGGAGCGACCTTTCGAATTATTTAAAGAAAAGAATTACACCTTAAAAGGTTTACAGATTTTGACGCCGGGCGGACTCAAAGGGAGAGGTCAGTTCAATTGGGATAAAGGAAAAATGAATTCAGAACTGATTTCTTTTGGTGCTTTTTCTGCCAAAGCAGATACCGCCGTTTTACAAATCCTAACTTTTGGATCAGATGATTTTGCCTTCGATACCCGCAATGTTCAAGTGGATTTTGATTTTGATAAAAAAACAGGTTGGGTCAAAGCCAATGACGAAAGTCACATTACCACCATGCCTTATAATCAATACATTACCACCCTCGACGAATTTACCTGGGACATGGAAAAAGAATCCATTACCTTCCAAAATGAAGAAGGCTTATCTGGGAAATTTACCTCCATTCATCCCGATAAAGATTCTCTGTTTTTTCAAGGAACTTTTGCCTCTTACGATCTGAAAACCAATGATCTAAAAATAAAAGAAGTGCCTTTTATTAAAGCATCTGATGCTTTGATTTACCCAGGCGATGGGATTGTAGAAATCAACTCAGGAGGAGAAATGTCTATTCTTGAAAATGCAAAAATTATTGCAGATGCGATCAGTCGCTACCACGTAGTAAATCGCGCTCAAGTAGAAATTATTGGTCGAAAAGAATACCGGGCTTCTGGTTTTTACGAATACAATATTGGTAAGCATCAACAGGAAATTGAATTTAAAAACATCATTGGTACACGAGTAGGAAAAGGGAGGAAGAGCAATAAAAAATCAGTTACCAGAGCAAGTGGAAAAGTTGGACCAGAAGCGCATTTGCACATCGATCATCATACCGAATTTAGAGGAGACATCAGTTGGAGTGCAGAGAATGTCAATTTGAAATTTGATGGCTTTGCCAAGCTCAACGCTACTATTTTACCAAAGGCAAGTTGGTTCTCGATCTCTTGTGAAGCAGACAAAAACGATTTAAGCATCGACTATGATTTGCCCAAAAATGAAGAAGGACAATCTATTTATACCGGAATCTTTTTGAGTAGAGAAAATGCCCGATTGTATGCACCCATCATGGCGCCTTTATACTTTGCCAAAGATCGGTCGATCTTCTCCGCGAAAGGAGAGGAGCGGGGACTGCTCAAATACGATCTTGAAGCAGATGAATTTATTTTTGGAGATTCCATGCGGGTTTTGGGGTTTAGTCGCTACGGCAATGTTTTGCGATTAAATAATAAGACCGGAGAATTGACCGCCACTGGAAAAATCAATCTTGGTGCTGGTCTAAAATACATGAACCTAAGTAGTGCAGGAAAAATAAAAACCCAGCTCAATCAAAATGCTGATGGCCAACACGGACCAGGTCAAACCGATATGGAGATAAAAACGATGACTGGAGTAGATTGGCAAATTCCTGATAAGTTGATGAAAATACTGATCACCGATTTGCAAGCCAGTACCTTCGATGCTCGTCCCATCGACTATGCCAAGGATAGTGATTTCTATGAAGCAGCCATGCCATCATTTATCCCCGATTCAAAAACCTTGCTACAGGAAATCGCGAAAATGAAAAATTACGGAATGGAATTACCAGCGAAGTACAATGATTTTTCTATGCTCTTTAGTCTATTGGATTTGAAATGGGAAGAGGAATCTCAATCTTTTTATACCAGCAAAGAATTCATTGGCTTGGCGAGTGTGAATGGGGTAAGCGTCAATCGAATGGTGTCCGGTTTTGCTCAGTTTAGAATGCCCGGAAATGAAGACGACCAATGCCACATCTATGTGGTTTCGCCGAGTGAAGATTGGTATTACTTTTCTTATAAACAAGGCATTTTGAGTTTGACTTCCTCTAATCCAAAGTTTATGGAAGCCTTGGAAGGGATGAAGGAAAAAGAACTCGTTTCCAAGCAAAAGGATGGAGAATTTTACGAAATCCAGGCGGTTTCGAATAATGTCGCTCAGATATTTATCAATAGAGCTAAGGCCGCTCAAGCTAAAAAATAGAAGATAATTTGAATTTGACAGCCAACTTGAACTGGCTGCCAAATTCAAATTACATTAATTGGATTCTCCTTTATTCCTGTATTTGACTACTGTCAGATACGGGATTTTTGTTTTGCATAGAAAACATTGACCTAAAGTAGCTCCAATCTTAGATATTTTGACTCACCAAACCGACCTTTTCAAGAAGCTAACAATCCATTTATTTTGTGACAAGGATTAGCAAGCATATTCACGGATTAGCTATTTGTGTAATAAGAAATTTAATTTTATAGATATTATAAAAATTTAATGCGTTAGATATTGTAAATCAAATAAGTATTGCTTCGATTCTCGCCACTCTTAAAACGTTCATCCTTCTTTTGCTCATCCCTTGTTCTTCTGAAAATACCCTGAATTTGGTATGATTTTGGCCATGTTTTTTATGATTAATTGCAAGTGAGAGAACCAAAAAACTAGACCGAAGACCACATTTAATTTAATGTACTGGTTTTCAGGTCTTTACGTAGTTTGCCCCATTTAATTTAATCGCTTAATAGCAATTATACTTCCAGTTAATTGATGATTTACTTCTGTTAGTGGTGCCTCCCTCAGCTAAATCTAGCATTTTTTTGAAGTGGTTTACCAAAACATAACAAAATTTATGAAAAAGCACATTTACTCTTTTCTCGTCTTGTTGAGCTTTTGT
>CALLVY010000629.1 GCA_938015925.1 uncultured Saprospiraceae bacterium | reverse complement strand
AAGTGGTGAAGAAACCATCATGGATATTTTTCCAAACCTGAGCGTTTTTGTCTATGGTGGTGTCAATTATGAACCTTATAGACCAAGCCTTGAAAGACTCATCGGAAAGAAAATTCCGAGCCTCGAAACCTATCCTGCTTCTGAGGGCTTTATCGCTTTCCAAGACGATCCAAATGAAGCTGGTTTGTTGCTCAATGTGGCTTCTGGAATTTTCTTTGAATTTGTTCCGGCGGACGAAATTTTTCAGGACACTCCTACTCGCTTGAGTTTGGCTGAAGTGGAGATCGGCGTCAACTATGCCATCATCATCAATAATAATGCAGGACTTTGGGGATATAATATTGGAGATACGGTACAGTTTGTTTCGACCCAGCCATATCGCTTAATTGTAACGGGAAGAATCAAACATTTTATATCAGCTTTTGGAGAACACGTCATTGGTAAAGAAGTAGAAAAAGCGCTTCTACAAGTAGCAGAAAAACAAGGAGTAAAAATTGTAGAATTTACGGTAGCGCCACAGATCACACCACCTGAAGGAGGACTCCCCTATCACGAATGGTTTATCGAATTTGAAAAGGCACCTAAAAATTTGGAAGCCTTTGCGCTGCAAGTGGATCGCAGCATGGAGCAGCAAAACATTTATTATGAAGATCTGATCCGAGGAAAAATTCTAAAGCCTTTGAAGATTAGCGCTTTGGCGCGCGATGCCTTTAGGAGTTATATGAAAACACAGGGAAAACTAGGTGGCCAAAACAAAGTACCTCGCTTATCTAATGATCGCAAAATTGCTAGTCAACTCGAACAATACAAGCTAACTTGATGTTTTAAATTAAAATTTCCTATGAAGATCAGAATAAAAGGCAATTCTCTTCGATTGAGACTGACACAAACGGAAATCAATACCTTTGCCAATAAAGGTACGGTGACGGAAAGTATCCAATTTGGATTGGCTCCAAAAGATCATTTAGAATATACCTTAGTATCTTTTGATGGAGAGGCGATAGAGACGGAATATGAGACTGGAAAAATAGTGGTAAAAGTTCCTCAGCAGATGGCTCAAGTTTGGACTTCGAGTGAGCAAATTGGTTTATCAAAAAACATTCCATTAGGAAAGAATCAGGTCTTGGCTGTTTTAATTGAAAAGGATTTTCAATGTATGAAGCCACGGGTGGGAGAAGACGAAAGTGATCATTTTCCAAATCCGGAGGTGTAGCTAGGGCCAATTGGGATCAATCATTAATTCCTTAGGCCTTTTTGAATGACAAGTTGTTTGTGTATTGAATTAATTATTTAAGAAAATTTCAATTCGTGAGGCTATCCGTCGTCTTCCTATTTCTGAAATGTCCTCCCACTAAACATTCGTAGAGAGATCTCTTTTTAAGAAAAAAAACATCATTAATTCCTTAGCAATCAATTGATTATAATTACTCGCCTTTTTTTATTCAAAGTAATTTATGGAATCCCCCTTCACAATGCGTCTATGTAACGATTTATTTTTCTAGATCATCCGGAAATTTGATGGACAATAAATCTTGGTCTGCATTTGCGGTGAAAAGCCCAAAAGAGTAGTGGCGGAGCTTTGCCATGAAAATATTTTTTGGGTTGGACATCGGCGGCGGCGGCTTGGGTGGGGCCCTCCCTCTTTGGGGCCAATATACCATTTTCAAAAATCTTCCACGTTTGAATACTCTCCAATAATCCCTATCCCATTCGCTTAAATACATTCATTATTTATGGTGCTTTGTAAAGATTTCACTACTTTAATATTGACAACAAGTCAATAAACATTATTCAACCTGTCAAAATTCATCCCATTGTTTTAAATTCTTACCGCTCATGAAATCACCGAACCTTTCCCTCGCCTTAATCTTCTTATTCCTAAACACCACCATCTCCCTTTTATCTGCACAAACCGACAGTATCCAACAAGTCATCAACCAACAAATCTGGCAAGCTTTTCAAGAGAGTTATCAAGCCTACGATTATCAAAAATTCAATGACTTGCACAGCGATCAAATGATCCGCATCAATAGCAAAGAAATCCGAACAGCAGCCGTTTACAAACAAAAAAACAAAGATTGGTTTGTTCGAGCAAAAGCGGAAGGTTATCAGCAGCGTATCGAATTTCGTTTTGAGAAAAGAATTGCTACAGGTGATCGCGCTTATGAAACGGGCTATTATAAAATTGACGCTCAAAAACCAGACGGTACTAGCTCCACTCACTTTGCCCGATTCCATGTAGCCTTACAAAAGGAAGCAGGCATTTGGAAAATAATCGAAGACTGGGACAGCAATAAGATCAATGGTCAAAAGGTAAATGCCAATCATTTTTATCAATCCGAAAATATCGACGATAGTGCTACCGGTATTTCTACGATTGAATTCGTAAAAATTCAAAACAATCATCAGGAAGAGTGTATTTTTTATTTTGAAAACAATTGGAAGGTACTTCGAGAATTGGCAATAGAGAAAGGTTATATTCAATCTTTCCGTTTGTTAATCAATGAAACGATGGAGGAAGAATATGATATTTTATTGATTACCGAGTATAGAGATCAGGAGCAATTTGATCAAAGAGAAGAACACTTCAGGGAATTAATCGAAGCGCAAAAAGAAGGCTTGCAATTACTCAATGATTTGCAAGCAGAAGCATTTAGAAAATCGGTTCGAAAAATGACGGTAAAAAGTCAAGGATAAAAAAAGGCGAAGAAAGCTTAGACAATGACTTTATAAAAAATCAGGCTCAAGGGGGAAACATCCTTGAGCCTGATTTATGTATCAAAATAATTTTGCTGGTTAATCTTTCACCATCAATTTCCCCGACCTTACAATTCCATCTTTTCCTCGAATTTGATAGACATACATTCCTGCATTCAACAAGCCACGATCCAACTGATAGGCCGATTCCGTAATATTCGTTTCCCGAAACAATTCACCTCCCAGGATATTATAAATACTCAGATCTACTTTCCCCAGTTCGGGAGAGAATTCAAAGGTCGTTTGATCGAACATTGGGTTTGGAAAAACCTTTACTCCAGATTGCTTTGAAAAAGCCACCTCTTCGGTATTCGTATTGACATAGAGTCCCGTGGTATCTTGCAAATACATTAGAATCAATACCATCATTTCATCATCTGAAGTCGGACCAAAACCTACGGGTTTATCGCCATCATTGAGCCAAGAAGCTTCGTGGTAAATAGAAGAAGAACCAACGGTGCTTAGCGGCATCAAGGGCTCAAAGTAGCGCATCGGAATATGTTGATAATCAAAACTACTAAAAGCACAATCCGGAACACCTTCGGCACAACCGGCATCATAAATCAAATCTTTCTTCTCTCCATTTTCTCGAGTCCATGCTTTATAAGACTTTCCGTATTTGTGAGTATGTCCCATAATTCCCCACAAATATATTTCTTGATCTTGTCCGCCAGTAAATTGTCCATCGACCGCAGATTCCGTAACCAGATTTTCGTCATTGTCGATAAAAATAGAGGTATTGGCATAGAGCTCTGTCTTCATTTCCTGAACCGCGGTACCTTTAGGTTGGGTATAAACATTGATATAAGCTTCTGCCTGAAAAGTATTGCCTAGTGAATAATTGATGTAATGAGAATTGAGGTCAAAGTTCATTTTTTTATCCCAAAAGAAAGCGGTTCCTTCTGGCAATCTCAAATCTGTTTTTTCTTGTACCGCTGCGATCAAACTGATATCGGAGTGGTTAGAGTTGAGCCGAAGTCCTGGTGGTATTTGGTTGGCACCAAACTGGCTTGGAAAGTTGTATAAAATAAAATGATGACTAGAACCTGCGATTTTGATATCTATTCGATTTACTTCTAGATCTTCCGGTAAGTCTACTTCATACTTTTGAAAATATTCCAATTCATCCCCAGGCTCTCCAGAAGGTTTTAGGTAAAAGGGGCCCATTTTAATTTGAAAACCTTCAGCAACATCAGGAGCATCTGGAGCTCCATCGGGAAAAGATTGGATCCCATTTTTATTATAGTAATCTTCTAGCAATTCTTCTTCCACCACTTCCCCTTGAGGAGGAGCACCAAATAGAATCCATTGGCGAATCAATTCTTTTTCGACATCGGTCAAATCTTCCTGGCCATTAGGTGGCATATTTTGTTTTTCCTCAGCATCAAGACTGATGGTTTCTTCCAGGTCTTCGTTTATTTTTCGGAAAATAAAACTACGATCAGGTCTTCCCGGATAGACCTGAGAATACCCTTGAGCGGCTGCAAAAGCATTGTCTGGACTAACTCCCACAATATTTTGATAAACAGCAGCCGCGCGTTCTATTTCGGTAGTACCACTTCCCTCTAGGTCTAAACCACTTTGAGGATCTGCATTACTATGACAGGTCGCACATTTATCTTGAAAAATTTGGTAAACTCTTAAACCAGTAGATTGAGTAAAGCCACTGAAGCAAAAAACTAAAAACAGCCCAAGGGTAATATTTCTTTTCATTTTGTAGGTCTTTATGGTGAAGTTTTGAATGACGTTGCTTTAAAGAGACAAACCAATTTAGAATAGTTGCATAAAAATAGACTTTCGGCCGAGCGAAAAATTTTTCACGAAATCCTGAATAAGTACGATCTAATCTCTCCTTTTACATTAAGATGACGTATTTCAAATATTTATACCCCTACCTGGAGAACATTTAATTTAAAATTAACCTTTTTTCATTCCCTTTCTTTTCCCTTCTAATACAACCCTTTTCACCCTATCTGTATTCTTTTGTACAGATTAATCATCAAAAGCACCAAAAACAAGTGTTTTTCCCTTAAAAGACAATCAAAATAGAATTGTTTCATTTGTTAAAATAGCGTAACTTTGCACCTTCATGAAAAACAGCATCTTTAAAACCTTCTTTTTCGGCCTCTTATTGGTCGTATCTGCCTCCTCTTGTAAGAGTGAATTCGAAAAAATTAGAGCTAGCGGTGATCCAACCACGATCTACGAGCAAGCCAATAAATTTTACGAAGCGGGCGAATACCAAAAAGCACAAACGCTTTACGAACTCGTCATCAATAATATGCGAGGAAAGGTAGAGGCAGAGAAAATATATTTCTACTATGCGTATACGCATTACCATTTGCAGAAATATACTTTGGCGGCTTATTACTTCCGAAATTTTGCCAATACGTTTCCTAATAGTGAATTTCGAGAGGAAGGAGATTTCATGCAGGCTTATGCCAATTATGAAATGTCACCAAGTTATCGCTTAGATCAGACTTATACCCAAAAAGCCATAGATGGTTTTCAGCTTTTTGTAAATTCTTATCCTACAAGTGAGCGCGTATCGCAGTGCAATGAATTGATTGACGTTTGTAGAGAAAAGCAAGAGAAGAAAGCATTTGCGGAAGCAGAATTGTACTTTGATCTCAAACAGTATCAATCTGCTACCCACTCGTTTCAGAATTTACTGCAAACCTTTCCAGATACCAAGCAAGCGGAGACCATTCGCTTTCTCATTACTAAAGCAGCGTATCTTCTAGCTGTAAATAGCGTATATGATAAGCAGGAAGAACGCCACCTCAATGTTATTGAAGCATCTGAAAAGTTTTTCACGAAACATCCAAGAAGTAAATACTCTAAAGAATTGAGAGTAATCAAGAATAATTCAAATAAAAAATTAAAAGAATTCACCAATGACTGACATTAAGACTAAAGTCCAGGGACTAGAGCCCAACGTTCAGGCAAGAGACATCAAGCGATTGGTAAGAGATACTGATAATATTTATCAGACCTTGAATATCATTAGCAAAAGAGCTACCCAGATTGCTGTTGATCTCAAGCATGAATTGCACAACAAATTGGAAGAATTTGCCGTGTCTTCTGACACCATTGAAGAAATCCACGAAAACAAGGAGCAAATTGAAATCTCCAAATTTTACGAAAGACTCCCTAACCCTGTATTGATTGCTTCTGCAGAGTTTCTTGAAGGAAACATCCACTACCGGGAAAAAGAGGAAAGAAGAGACGATTTTTAATCATTCTTTTTTCAAGAATTTCGTTGAAGTTATTCGTACTTCATTGTCATTCATTAGGAGGTCAACAGTAAATCATTTTTACTGTTGACCTTCTCTAATCTCAACCCTATACTATGGAAGCAGTCCGTGGAAAAAAAATCCTACTCTGCGTAACTGGGAGTATTGCCGCTTATAAAACCGCTTTTCTGACTCGCCTTTTGGTAAAAGCAGGTGCCGAGGTTCAAATTATTATGACTCCCGCGGCCAAAGCCTTCATCAGTTCCCTCACTCTTTCAACGCTTTCGAAGAATCCAGTACATTCTGAAATTATTTCAGAAGACAGTTGGAATAATCATGTTGAATTGGGCCTTTGGGCAGATGCGATGATCGTTGCTCCCTGTACCGCTACCAGCCTTTCCAAAATGGCTAATGGCCTAAGCGATAATGTCGTAGTAGCCACTTATCTTTCTGCCAAATGTCCCGTATTCTTTGCGCCAGCAATGGATTTGGACATGTGGAAACATCCTTCTACCCAAAGAAATATACAGCTTCTTCAATCCTATGGCAATCTCCTGATTCCTGTTGGACATGGCGAATTGGCCAGTGGTCTGGTGGGAGATGGTCGAATGGCGGAGCCAGAAGATATCTGTGCCTTGCTCCACGATTTCTTTTCCAAAGGACAGGACTTGGCCGGCAAAAACGTGATGATCACCGCAGGACCAACCTTTGAGCCACTAGACCCGGTGCGCTTTATCGGTAATCATTCTTCTGGAAAAATGGGATTGGCACTCGCAGAGGAAGCAGCCAATAGAGGTGCTAAGGTGCATTTGATTCTTGGCCCTTCCAAACTAAGTAGCCAACATCCGTCGATTCAAACGACCCGTATCCAAACCGCACAGGAAATGTACGAGGCATCCGCCGCTTTGTTTGAAAAAATGGATGTAGCGATTCTTGCAGCTGCGGTAGCTGATTATCGTCCCAAAGTAGTGGCAAGCGAAAAAATCAAGAAGAAATCAGGGGAATTTAAGTTGGAACTGGAAAGAACCACGGACATTGCTGCATCTTTGGGCAAAATCAAACGTAAAAACCAATTATTGATTGGCTTCGCCCTAGAAACGACCAATGAAGTGGAAAATGCCAGAGGAAAGTTGCAGCGAAAAAACTTTGACTTTATCGTCCTCAACTCTTTGAAAGAGAAAGGGGCAGGCTTTAAACACGATACCAATAAAATCTCAATTATCTTTGCAGGCAATAAGCAGCTAGATTTTGAGTTAAAAACTAAGACATCCGTTGCTATTGATATTCTCAATGAAGCGGTTGAGCTTTTGGCTTAAAACTATTTGCCTTTTTAATTTTTTGAACATGAAGAAAATCGGACTTTTTTTACTCTTTATTTTCGTAGGACAATTGCTTCCTGCTCAGGAATTCATCTTTAATGTTTCTATCAATACCCCTCAGCTCACCAAAGTCGATCCTAAGGTATTCGAAACATTAGAGGCTTCTCTTTCAGATTTTTTGAATAATCAGAAATGGACCAATGATGTTTTTGAAGTAGAAGAAAGAATCAAGTGCAATATCCAAATGACGATTAGAGATGAAATCTCTTTGACTAAGTTCAAAGCGGATTTGGCCATTCAGGCTGTTCGTCCGGTATACGGTAGCAATTATGAAACGCCTATCTTCACCCATGTCGACAAAGATGTCGTTTTCAATTACGAAGCTTTTCAGCCTATCCAGTTTAGTCAAAATGTTTTTCTAGATAATCTATCTTCTATTATTTCTTTTTACGTGCATATCATTTTGGGTTATGATTATGATACTTTCAGTTTGTATGGAGGAGATCAATATTTTCAGGTTGCTCAAGATATCCTGACAGCAGTTCCTCCCAACAAGGCTAGTGAATTTAAAGGATGGAGAGCCTTGGATGGCAATCGTAATCGCTATTTTATCATCAATAACTTGACCAGTCCAGGCTTGAAGATTTTCCGAAAAGGCATGTATAATTATCATCGCTTAGGATTAGATATGATGCACAAAGAACCCAATACGGGAAAGGTGATTATCAATCAAGTATTGGATGATATTGCCAAGGCAAATAAAAATTATCCTAATTCGATGGTCGTTCGTTTGTTTATCGTTTCTAAGGCAGATGAGGTCTTAGAGATTTTTAAAGAAAGTACCCCTACTCAAAAAACAAGTGTCCGAGAAACCCTTTCGAAATTGGATGCTTCCAATGCTTCCAAATATCGTAGAGCATTGGGGCGTTAAGTTTTTTAAGTAAGATTTATTCCTTTTGCAAAACCTGTCCAGATCTTTTCTGGACAGGTTTTGTTTATTTAGGGAAATAATAAAGGAAGTCTTGCACATTTATTTGTCAAGAGTAAGGCTCTTTCTCATTTTTCTCTAATTTTAAGCATATTTAACGGTCAAGTTACGTTAAAAAGGAAATTCATGAATTATGAAGCATACTAATCGATTTTTATTTCTTCTATTGCTCCTGGGTATTCATTACTCCAGCATTGCTCAAACCCAAATCAAAAAAGCAGCAATTGACTGGGGAGAAGAATACAGTGAACCTGCGGGTACCTTTCTTTCTAAAATAATATCCAGTCAAGGCAATGGATTCTATGCTTTGCGAGAAAAGCGTGTTGGTTCTTTATTGGGAAATGTCAATAAGATTTTTGTCGAACATTATTCTTCTAAAAACCGAAAGCTCCTCAAGTCCAAGCAAGTCGATTTGCGGTACAAGAAAAAAGAAAGAGTTTTTGAAGATGTGATTCTATTGGGAGGGAAATTACAATTACTGACTTCCTTTCACAATGAAGCCAAAAAGAAAAATTACCTCTTCGCCCAGAGCATCAGTACCAAAAGTTTAAGTCCGAGTAAAGACCTCAAAAAAATTGGCGAAATCGAAACCATCAATGCTTTTAAGGAAGGCTCTTTTGATCTTCATATTTCCAGAGACAGTTCCAAGATTCTTATTATGAATCAACTGCCCTATCAAAGGACTCAACCCGAACGCTTTGCAATGCAAGTCTTCGACAATGATTTTAATAGTATCTGGAGTCGGAATATTGTTTTGCCTTATAATGACCAACAATTTGAGATAGAAGAATATCGCGTCGATGGAGCGGGCAATGTTTACCTGCTCGGACTTCTTTATTTGAATGGTATAAGAGAAGAAAAAAGAGGTAAACCCAATTATCAATACCTCATCCTTTCTTATCCTGCAGATGGCAGTAAGTCTAAAGAATACAAAATAAAGCTCGACGAAAAATTTATCACAGACCTAACTTTCCGAATTTCCAAAGAAGGACTTTTGGTTTGTTCTGGCTTTTATTCCGAACAAGGTGCTTATTCAATCAAAGGAACTTATTTTTTCCAATTGAATCCCGAAACCAGAGAGGTTCGCAATCAAAACCTAAAAGCATTTTCGCTCAATTTCTTAGTGGATGATTTTTCGACAGGCAAACAAAGAAGGATTCAAAAAGCCAATGAAAAAGGAACCCTAAAACGAGAACCGGAATTACAACGGTACGCCCTCGATGATTTGATTCTTAGAAGTGATGGTGGTGTCGTTTTGATTGCTGAGCAGTATTTTGTTCAAGAACGAACCAATCGAGATTTTTACACCAATAATTCCACCACAGATTTTTATTATAATTATAATGACATCATCGTCGTCAATATTCGTCCCAACGGTGAAATTGAGTGGGCTTCGCGGATTCCAAAAAGACAGGTGACCACCAATGATGGAGGCTATTACAGTTCCTATGCCATGTCTATCGTTTCGGACAAACTCTATTTTGTTTTTAATGATAATGGTAGAAATTACGAAGAGAAAAGACGGGTACAGGGTTTGTACAACTTTAATGGCAATCGATCCATTATTGCTGTAGCAGAAATCAGCAAGAATGGTGAAGTAAAAGTGGAGCCTTTATTTGAAAATCGAGAAGCAGACATCATCACTCGCCCCAAAGTATGTAAACAAACTGGCAAAAGAAAAATGATCATCTACGGAGAACGTGGTCGCCGATATAGATTTGCTCAATTGGAATTTTTACCTATTGGCAAGATATAGTATCTTCGGTTTCAATTTTAAGACACGAATAAGGCTGGAAACTATTTTCCCCTTGTTCGTGTCTTTTCCTTTAGAGCAGGTTTAGAATTACTTTGTCTTTTAAATCAAAGAAAATTTTAACTAAACCTTAATTTTATAGGCAAATATCACTTTTGATCAAATCGAACGCTGCAATTAATGAAAAGAATAGCTATTTTTGCATCAGGCACTGGAAGTAATGCACAGCAAATCATAGAGCACTTCCAAGGAAACGACAATATTAGGATTAGTCTAATCGTTTCCAACAGGTCAAAAGCTGGGGTAATTCAGCTGGCACACACACACAATCTCCCACATTTAGTCCTCAATCGCGAGGATTTTTACCACACCGAGAATATTTTAAAAGAATTTGCGGTATATCCAATTGACTTTATCGCATTGGCTGGATTTCTATGGCTTATCCCAGATTATCTGGTTCAGGCTTATGCGGGTAGAATGGTCAATATTCATCCTGCATTATTACCTGCCTATGGGGGAAAAGGCATGTATGGAAAACATGTCCATCAAGCTGTTTGGGAAGCCAAAGAAAAGGTATCAGGAATAACCATTCATTTGGTCAATGAGCACTTTGATGAAGGACAAATCCTTTTTCAAGCAGAATGTGCCCTGACGAGCGAAGATTTACCCGAAGACATTGCTCGAAAGGTATTGCAATTAGAACATCGCCATTATGCCAAAGTCATTGAAGACCAATTAAGCAGGTGCTCAAAATTGGGTTACCAATAAATTGAGATGAATTTTGTTTTTAGCCGAGGCATGAACGAGCAAGGCTCGTGAACCGCAAAGCGGACGGGTGGCTCAAGGCGATGCCTAGCATCGGCGAGGCTTTTTAACGATGGATAAGAA
>CALLVY010000628.1 GCA_938015925.1 uncultured Saprospiraceae bacterium | reverse complement strand
GATCCAATCAAATGTGAAGGAGAAACCAATGGTGCAGTTGACTTAGCACCTTCCGGTGGAACTAGTCCTTACACTTACGTATGGAGTAATAGTCTAGGAGTAACCCAAGATGTTTCTAATCTCGGACCTGGATCTTATACCGTTACCATTACAGACTTTTCGGGATGTAGTGTAGAAGCGGGACCATTTGCATTTACCAATCCTACCGGATTAACGATTAATGAAAATATCAATATGCCAACTGCTGCCAATAATGATGGGTCAATTGACCTAGCAGTAACTGGCGGAACGAGTCCTTACAATTATAACTGGACCGGACCTAATAATGGTACTTTAACTGGAGAACCAATCACTGGATTAAGTTCTGGCGAATACCGAGTGACGGTAACTGACGACAATGGTTGCCAGGCCTTTAAAACCTATTTCTTGGTTGGAAATTTTGGTGCCAATGGATTGGTTACTGATGCTTCTTGTTTTGGTGGTTCTGATGGAAAAATAGAATTGAATGTACAAGGAGGAATAAGTCCTTATGATTATCAATGGAATGATCCTGGAATGGGAACGGCTGCTAACCTATTAGGGGTTCCTGCTGGAAACTATTGTGTAACCATTACAGACCTTCCTACGATGGCGATCATTATCGAATGTTTTGATGTAGGACAAGCATCAGAAATAATGATTACTAATATTAACGTGATCAATGAAAGTGGAACAGGTTGTAACGGTTCTGTCAACTTAAATGTATCGGGAGGAAACCCTCCTTATAATTACCTCTGGAGTGATGGAGCGACTAGCAAAAATATCTCTGATGTTTGTAAAGGAGATTATACTTTAGCAGTAACTGATGCAAATGGTTGTTACTTCGAATCGCAAGTAATCACGGTATTGGCTTCTCCGATTGTTTGTGAGGATGTCATTGTAACAGATACTAAGTGTCATGATACTGCTGATGGAACGGCTCAAATTCTTTTCTTTGGTGGATGTGGTCCTTACTCTATCCAACTAAATGGCGGACAAAATAAAACCAGTAATGATGGTGATGTAACCTTTACGGATCTTTCGGCTGGAATGTATATGGGTAATATTTTTGACAATCAAGGAAGCACTAAGTCTTTCACTTTTAAAATCGAAAGCCCAGCTCCAGTTGCTGTTACTTTAGAAAGCATCACTAATAATACTGCTGGAATTAATTGTAACGGAATCATTGATATTACACCTAGCGGTGGAGTAGGTGGTTACTCCTACCTTTGGAGTCGTGGTGATGTAAGTCAAGACCTCTTTAATGTTTGTGGAGGAACAGTTACTTATAGTGTGACGGTTACCGATCTAAATGGATGTACCGCTGAACTAGGAGGATTTATCGTTGAAGATCGACCAGAGATTCAAATCGATTTAACGACCCAATTGAATGAGACTTGCTTTGAAGCTTGCGATGGACAATTGATCGTTGTGGCTTCGGGAGGTATTGCACCATTCAATTATGATTGGAGCAATAGTGTTTCTGGTCCTGCGAATACAAATCTGTGTCAAGGCGCTTATACGCTTACGGTGACGGATGCTGTCGGATCGACAAGAGAACAAACTTTTGTAATCAGTGGAGCTTCTGCCTTACTTACTCAGAGTGGGGTAGTGACGGATGCTCAAGGTGCTGCTAATAATGGATCAGTATTATTGACTGTTAGTGGTGGAGTTGGGCCTTTTACTTATGAATGGAGTAATGGCGCCATGTCTAATCCTGCGACAGGTTTAGCTCCTGGAGTTTACAATGTGGTTATTACGGATGCCAATGGATGTGTGATTGATGGTTCTTATACCGTGAATTCAGATATTCTCTTGTTTACAATAGAGGAAGACACTCCTTCTTGTAGTGGAGATACCGATGGATGTTTGGAAGCTATGCCTCAAACGGGAGATGCACCATATACTTACCTGTGGAGTACCAATCAAACTAGTAAACAAATCTGTACGTTAGCAGGTGGTACTTACTCGGTTACGGTAACGGATTCAAAAGGACTTTCTGCAGAAATAGATCACATACTAGCAGATCCTGATCCCATCACGATCCAAACGGAAAGCTTAGGAGCAGGTTCTGCTCAGGCAATCGTTACGGGTGGAACTGGAGTTTATACTTATGTATGGAATGATCCAAATAATAGTTCAACTGCCTTACTAGAAGGATTACGACCTGGATCGTATGGGGTCTTGGTGACGGATGAAATGGGTTGTTCTGAACAAGCGAGTTTAGACATCCGACCAGAAGGAGATTGCATGGATGTACGTCAAGTGATCTCTCCAAATGGAGATGCTAGAAATGATGAATTTATGATTTTATGTGCTTATGAATACACAGAAAACACCCTCGAAGTTTTTGATCGCCATGGACGTATGATCTATCGCGGAGAAAACTACGACAACACCTGGCAAGGAACAGACCAAGGCGGTGTTGCGCTACCAGAAGGTGGTTATTTCTGGGTGTTTAAATACCGGGATGCGGATGGTGTTCTGGAAACGGTCAAAGGACATTTGACCATCATTCTAAATTAATCCTATTCCCAAGAACTTCAATTCTAAAACAGCGAAAATGAAAAAATTAATATATATCATCTGCTTTCTTAGTTTCTTCCACACCTTACAAGCACAGGAGGAAGGCGTCTTTACTCACTATACGATCAATCCTATGTTGATCAATCCTGGAGCCACAGGTTTTGATGATTTGCATCACAATCTATTTATGAATATGCGGGCTGCATGGACTGGCTTTTCGGGAACTCCTCGCAACTACTCGATCAATTATAACGGACCGATTAGTAAGAACCTTGGATTAGGGGCGATGATTTTTTCTGAAAATATTGCTTCTCTAAACCGAACCAGAGCGCAGTTGAGTTATGCCATTCGTTTTAAAGCCAATGACTTTAAAGTTAGTGCAGGGGTTTCTACCGAATACCACCGAACACGTTTGGATAATAATATCGTGTCTAGCGCAGTTCCTGGTCTTTACGATGGTGGAGATCAAATCGTAGAAAACTTGATGGATGGAGAATCCAATTTCGATGCCTCAATAGGAGTATACGGTTCTTACAAAGAACAAATATTTTTTGGAGTTGCGATGCCAAGTTTGGTTAGGAATCGATTGGATCAAATTGAAGGCATAGGAGGCGATCTCAACTTTCTGGTAAATGTGGGTGGAAAATTTCCATTGCCTGATACCAAAGTCGTTTTGCAACCTTCCCTCTTGTTGAAGCAAGTAAGGTATTCTCCATTGTTGACAGATATCAATATGTTGGTCTCTTTTTTAAATGAACAACTCATCACCGGAGTATCTTACCGCGCTGGTGCAGGCGGAAGCCTGGGACTTACTTTAGGTACCAAATACAATGCGCTTCGTCTCTTGTATTCTTATGATATCTTTCTCGACGAATTCCAAAGCTATAATGCTGGTTCTCACGAGATCACTATCAATTTTAATTTTGCTCGTAAAAATGGCGGCTTTGACCGCTCCAAGAAATATAGAAAGTAATCAAACTTTCTAAAGAATTTTTTAACAATTGGTTTTTGGGATGGCCTCTCTTCGCTTTCTAGTGGAGGGGGGCTTCTCTTTTTAGTTCCCTTCGTTTAGGAGCCTTCCCTTTTCAGTTGATCTGTTTTTTTATGTATTGATCGGAGGAAGAATGTTTGGGGGAGTAATTTTGTTTATCTTGCATGCTCTTATAATAGCCTTATTTTTGGGCATTTTTTCAACAAAAACAAAAATGTGAAATACACTTACACCCTCTTAGCTATTCTATTCCTCAACATTAGCTCTGTTTTTTCCCAAATCACTCTGACCAAAGCTAATGAACTGCTCCTGGGAGAAACCTACACTTATAATACACTTGATCAATCAAGTTTTGACTTTGGAGAGAGTGGCGCCAATGTCACTTGGGATTTTTCTAATGTAGTGATCGATTTTGTTACTTCATCCACCTTTGTTGATCCGGCGACTTTGCCTAATGGCAATCTTTTTCCTCAAGCAACGGCAGGATCAAAGGACGCAGGATCAGAGATCTATTATTACCAATCGGAAATGGGAATGGGATTTTATGGTGCAATTCTTAATTCAGGAGCAAGGATTGTGTACACTAACCCACAAGATTGGCTTCGATTTCCTATGACTTATAATGACACTTATACCGATAGTTTTTCTGGGACGGTAACCACTTCGGCTATTTTTGATCGAAGCGGGACTGCCGAAGTAGAAGTGGATGCTTACGGTACTTTGATTACTCCAGCCGGAACTTTTAAAGAGGTAGTTCGCGTATACACCTATATGGATTATAGCGATAAATTTGGGGGGGCAGATGTAGCTAATTATATAGAGAAACGTTATTCGTGGTATGATGCGCGTTCTGGTTTTCCGCTGTTTACTTATTCAGATTTGGAATACCTTGGGACTTCGTCTAAATCCGTTTCCTACCTCGATGCAAAACCTCTGAATATCCGTTCTCTTTTTGCGGAAGACCTTCAATTAAACGTTTACCCAAACCCAACTAGTGATTGGTTTACCCTTGATTATTCTTTGACGGATCGATCGGAGGTAGAAATTGCGATGACTAACTTATTGGGACAAGAAGTACTCTTGGTTTCTCAGCAGGAAGAAAACGCCGGTTCCCATCAAAGTCAAGTAGATGTCAGTGGTTTGGCGCAAGGGACTTATTTTGTAAAAATCACGATAGACGAAAAAGTAGCGACTTATAAAGTCCTGGTAGGAAGATAAGGAGATCTTTTTTTAGTTCAACTCCAATTCAGAGCGATAGTAAAAGGTATATTTTTATAATATAAGAACCTTTTTCTATCGCTCTGTTTCTATTTTAACCCAATTTTTTCACCAATTCCGCCTTTTTTTACTCCAAAATCTCCCCATTTCCAAAACAATATTGCCCCAAAACAAAGTTTTTTTCATTAAAAAAAATCAATTCAAAAAGTATAAGGAGGATTGCTTATGGATAGATCACTGATAAAAAGTCGTTTACAAATAACAAAAAAGTACAAGTGCGAAATACCTATTAAATGGTATTGAGCTGGAGGCTAAAAGCGCCCATATTTGTGTTGTATTTAATCGCAAGGCTTAGTAGAAGCGAAGCAACCAAAACTTACATTTTTTCTCCCACCACCCATTTTTCTCCCGTTTATATCTCTTTATTGAGACTTATTTACTTTTACTGTTATTTGAGCGTAACAGAAATTAAGTAAAACAAAAAAGGCTTAGTAGAAACGAACCAACCAACATTTACATTCTTTCTCCCACCACCCATTTTACACCTCTATAAAGAGGATTATTTTATCGTCTTGAGCATAACAGAGAAGCTTAGTAGAAGCGAAACCAACCAAAAATTTTATTCCTCCAACTTACACAACAACATTACCAAATACCTAACATTAAAGGTATACGATCATCGGTTTAATCCGAAGACAAAAACAAAAACTAAGGCTTTCTTCCGACTACTGTTAGGGGGACAGAACATAAACAAAAACTGTGGACCAAATCATTTAAAATACCACAGCATAATTGAAATTTGGTCCTTACACATATTCCACTTTGACCCAATGTTTTTCCAGGGTTAATCTTAGCTACCTGCTCCAGTGTACT
>CALLVY010000627.1 GCA_938015925.1 uncultured Saprospiraceae bacterium | reverse complement strand
TTTCTGTTTTAGAAAAGCCCTCGTTTTATTAAGAAAGGAAGGACTAAATTTTTATTTTGCAGCCATCATGCTTGAATTTCTTAAGAAGCCTTATCCTGCACACGGTCCGAATCCGCAAAACATTTACATTGCTTTGGCGACAGGCATCTTTGTAGCTGGTTTTTTATTAATCTTCCAACCCTTCCAATTAGATGATCTAAGAAGTCCCTACAAACCTTTTCTCATTGCAGGTTTTGGAGTGATTGGCTTTGTCGTCGTTATCTTTTATAATGATGTCCTCCCAAGATTTCTCCCTTTTTTAAGCGATGACAAAACCTGGACGGTCGGCCGGGAAATCATCTACCTCAATGCCCTTATTCTCACCATTGCCATCTGCAATACCTTTTACAATCCTTTTTTATCGGAAAATAATACCTTGAGCTTTGGTACTTTTCTTTTTATGACCTTGAATACTGTATTGGTAGGAATTGTACCGACGGCCTTCTTTGTGGTACTGGACTATAATCGATTACTCAAACGCTATGTAACAGAAAGTGAATCTTTGCAAGTAAAGGAAAGTCCCAAAGAAAAAGAAGTCGCTCTAAGTCCTTTGAATATAAACACAGAAAGTGAAGTGATCCAACTCTTCCCCGACCAACTCCTCTACGTCGAATCTGTAGGCAATTATGTCAATATCGTCAGTTGTCAGGAAGAGAAACTAGAAAAGAAACTCCATCGAAGTACACTAAAGCATTTGGAAAGTAGTATCCCAATGCCACACATCATTCGCTGTCATCGTTCCTATCTGGTCAATTTACAACAGGTACAATCCGTTACCGGAAATGCCCAAGGGTTTAAACTGCTATTATCCACTTGCGAAGAAGTCATTCCGGTTTCCCGAAAATATGTCCCGATAGTCAAAGCTTATTTTGCTTAGCTAAATCCGATTCCATCCATTTTTCCACATTTTCTCGTCGACTTTTTTCTAACCTCCCTCTTTGATTTCCCCAAAATAGCCTTGTCATTCATCCCAAAGCCTTGTCATTCCTACCTTTTATGGGATATTCATCCCTGTCTCTTGTCACTAAGCACTTAAGATAGAATAGTGCTGAGATTTGATCTACATTTGAAAAACGGAAATAAGAAAGCTTTCCGAAAAACCAAATAAAACAAATCTCCAAACTATTTAATCAATCTGACTTTATGAAAAATTTACTGATTTTACTCTTTCTGTCCTTGATGACGGTAGCCGCTTTTGGGCAAAACGAATTTACTCAAAATATTAAAGGCCAAATTGTAGATGTAGAAACAGGCTTACCTCTTATTGGAGCGACTGTGGCCATCATTGATTCAGACCCATTGATTGGAGCGAGCACAGATGTGGATGGGTATTATTTGTTACCTAATTTACCAATCGGTCGTTATTCGCTCTTGTGTTCCTATTTGGGGTATAAGGATAGAGTAGCAGAAAACATGTTGTTGAATACCGGAAAGGAATTGGTGGTCAATTTTGAATTGATCGAAAGTGTGATTACGGCGGATGAAGTAGTCGTCACCGCAGTGAAAGAACAAGATGCCAAGACCAGTGAATTGGCGACCATTAGTGTTCAGGAATTTGATTCTGAAGTAGCTTCCCGCTATTCTGGGAGTAGAAATGATGTATCCAGAATGGCCTCTGGCTTTGCAGGGGTCTCGGCCAATGATGATTCTCGAAATGACATCGTGATTCGGGGCAACTCGCCCTCTGGTTTGTTGTGGAGATTAGACGGAATGGATATTCCAAACCCCAGTCATTTTGGAGCCATTGGTGCCACCGGCGGGCCAGTGAGTATGCTCAATAATAATCTCTTAGCCAATTCTACTTTTCTAACCGGAGCTTTCCCCGCTAATTATGGCAATGCACTTTCTGGCGTCTTCGACCTCAAAGTGAGAACGGGCAACAAAGACAAAACAGAAGGAATGGGACAGGTGAGTTTCAATGGTTTTGAATTTGGTTTGGAAGGGCCTTTTAGCAAAAAAAGTTCAGCGAGTTACATCGTTAACTATCGCTACTCTGTAATCGGTTTGATTAATAAATTCTCAAAGACCAGTGGCGCAACAGGGACTGGAGATGCGGTACCGAATTATCAAGATTTAAGTTTTAAAGTAAAAGTACCAACCCAAAAATTAGGAACCTTTTCTTTATTGGGTTTGGGAGGAAATTCTGACATCGCTTTTTTATCCAGCTTTGAGGAATCAGATGATCCCAATTTCTTCTCCGGTTCCAGAGAGAATTTGTTCTACCGTACTCGGATGGGAATGGTCGCATTGACGAACAAACATTATTACAACAACAAGAGCTATGGAAAAGTAAGTTTGAATGTAAGTCTTTCTGGCAATAAAACCGATCAGGATATTATCAATGATGTTTTTGAAGAAATCCCCAATTTTCGCGACGATTCTAGAACCATCAGAACTCGAATCGCTTATGATTACCGCAATAAAATCAACGTTCGCCATACGATCAATCTAGGCGCTAGCTATAACCATTTTGATTTTCAATTTCAGGATTCTGTTCGTTTGGACATCGAAGAAGAAGATTGGTTGGTTCGTCGTTCTTACGTCGGTACTGCTTCTTTGCCCCAGGCTTACGCCCAATGGCAATACCGCTTCAATGATCGCTTGACTTTAAATACTGGCCTTTTTGCACAGTTACTTAGCCTCAATAATAGTGCTTCGGTCGAACCAAGAATCAACTTAAAATATGCACTAAATCCAAAACTGAAATTCACTTTTGGATTGGGACGCCATAGCAAAATCCAGGATTTTCAATTGTACCTCATCGAGACGGAAACGGAGAATGAATCAGTTCTAAGCAATCAAGATTTAGGAATGACCAAAAGCGATCAGGTAATCGGTGGTGTTGAATGGGCTTTCGCTCCCGGCTGGAATTTAAAAACAGAAGCTTATTATCAGGCTTTGAGTAATATTCCGATTGAAGAAAGAAGCAGTCCTTATTCTGCCTTGAATGATGGAGCCGACTTCTCCGTCCCATCAAGAGATAGTCTGGTCAATGAAGGAACAGGAACCAATTACGGTTTAGAATTGACTTTGGAGAAAAAATTTGAAAAAGGATTTTACCTACTCAGTACCGTTTCTCTTTTCAATTCTACTTACATCGCAAGTGATGGAGTGGAAAGGAATACCGCTTTTAATGGACAGTATGTCGGAAATTTATTGCTTGGAAAAGAATTTAAAATCAGTAAAAAGATTACGATTGCATTGGATACCCGTTTGACCGCGGCCGGAGGAAGACGAATCACTCCGATCGACTTGGCTGCTTCGATTGCAGCAGGAGAGGAGGTACGAGATAGAAGCCAGGTTTACGAAGGGCAATTGCCTAGTTACTTTAGAAATGATATCAAATTTACCATCCGTCTCAATAGTAAAAAAGTAACCCAGGAATGGTCGATGGATTTACAAAATGCTTTTGATAATCAAAATGTTTTTGGACAATCCTATAGTGAAAAGAAACAGACCATTGTGAATACTTATCAATTGGGGCGCTTCCCGGTAATCAATTATAAAATCAATTTTTAAATAGTTTGTGGAACCAAACTATCTTTTAAGCGGTAGCAAATCGTTACCGCTTATTTTACTATCCAAAAAAAATCGTTCTTGGACAAATCCCGTGGTCAATCAAAAAGAAGAACAAAAACTTGTATTGAGCTTGCCGAAACAAGTGACTGTAAGGCATGTATTGAGCTTTCCGAAATAAGCGTTTTTTACTATCGTGAACCTTCTTCGGCGGTTTCTTCTT
>CALLVY010000626.1 GCA_938015925.1 uncultured Saprospiraceae bacterium | reverse complement strand
ACGAGCGAATTTTTTGTATTTAAAGTCGATTTTCATGATTAAGAACGTTTCAAAATGGATTATGTTGCTTGCAGGTTTTGCTTTTTTGCTTTCCTCTTGCTCAGCAACTCGTCGCACTCCCTCAAAATCACCTACCACTACAAAGGGAAATAGGCCAGATCGCAAAGCATCCTTACGATCTGATATCGTAGATTTTGCCCTGCAATACAAAGGAGCTTCCTATAAATATGGTGGCAATGGCCCTAGAAGCTTTGATTGTAGTGGATTGACCTGTGAGGTGTATAAAAAGTTTAATGTAGTGATTCCCCGAACTTCCTCCACCCAAGCCACTCAAGGAAAGAAAATTCCACAAACTCAGGCAAAACCAGGCGATTTAGTCTTTTTTCGAAAGGGTAGTAGTGGAGCTAAAATCAACCATGTAGCACTCATTGTTTCTAATGGCCGAGAAGGACTAATGGTGATTCATAGTACTTCATCGAGAGGTGTAATCGTAGAAAATATCAGTAAATCCACTTATTGGAAGCCTCGCTTGCTGTATATCAGAGATGTAATTGGCAATTGATAGGGGCCTGCTGATATCGTAAAGGACATTGTTAAAAACAAAAAGAGTGAAAAAGTGGAGGAACATTTCATTTTTCGCAATTTATACCTTCTATTTTTCCAAATTTTTAATAAATACACCATATTCCCTTCATTTATCCAGTAAAGCACGTGGTTTGCTGAAAAAATACTTATTTTCGTTGCGTTTTCTACAAAAAATGGGAACCGCTTTAGCTCTGAAATTGTTTTTTAAGTGATCTTAAGAAAACTTAAAGACTTCGAAAATCGAAGACCCCCCCAACAATTATTTTATAGAAGCACCAAGCGGTCAAAGAATAAAAATTCGTTTACACTATGATTAATTTAATCCTTTTTGGCCCTCCAGGCTCAGGTAAAGGTACACAAGCCAGTAATTTAGTTGAGAAATACAATTTGTTGCACATCTCTACCGGTGATCTCTTTAGGTTCAACCTAAAAAATAATACGCCACTAGGCGAAGAAGCAAGAAGCTATATTGATAAAGGAGAGTTGGTGCCAGATGCCGTTACCATAAAAATGCTAAAAGCGAAAGTGGAGGAAAACCCAGATGTTAAAGGGTTTATCTTCGATGGATATCCACGAACGATTCCTCAATCTGAAGCGCTGAATGAATTTTTGCAAGAGAAGGGAGAAAAAGTATCCAAATTGGTAATGCTTGATGTGCCAGATGAAGAATTGATGAGTCGATTACTCAATCGCGGGAAAACTTCCGGCCGAGCAGATGACCTCGATTCTGATATTATCCAGAATCGACTCAATGTCTATAAAGAAACGACCTTTCCGGTATTTAACTTTTATTTGAAAGATAATACTTCCGTAAAAGTCTGGGGAGTGGGTCCTCTAGACACGATTTTCCAACGCTTATGTTTGGAAATTGATTCTATCTAAAACCCCGTTCGATCAAATTCGCCTTAGCGTAATTTAAAATGTCATGGTATACGGTCAGGTTTGCCCAAATTTCAAACCCATTGTCCGATGCGATGACATTTTTTTATTGCACCTTTGCAAATATTTTTCAAACTACTTCAATAAGCGCATATTCGACATGTTCTTATAAACTCTTTTTTTATGGCCGGTCAAAATTTTGTTGATTACGTAAAGATATGTTGCCGATCTGGCCCAGGAGGTCCAGGTTCTGCTCACTTGAATAGAAATCGTTTGACTGCAAAGGGTGGTCCCGATGGAGGAGATGGTGGCCGTGGTGGTCATATCATCCTGAGAGGCAATCGAAATCTTTGGACTTTACTGCCGCTCAAATACCGCAAGCACGTGATTGCTGGCCGAGGAGGTAGTGGAGGCGAAAGTCATTCTTCTGGAGCGGATGGAGAAGATATTATCTTGGATGTTCCTTTGGGGACCATTGCCAAGGATGCAGAAACAGGCAAAGTATTATTCGAAATTAGCGAGGATCAAGAAACCAGAATTATTGTACCTGGTGGCCGTGGCGGACAGGGCAATGCCCACTTCAAGTCTCCGACCAACCAAACACCAAGATATGCACAGCCTGGAGAAGAAGGAAAAGAGGAGTGGAAAATACTAGAACTTAAAGTGTTGGCAGATGTAGGGCTCGTAGGATTTCCTAATGCAGGGAAATCTACCTTACTGTCTGTCATTACCGCAGCCAAACCCAAAATCGGCAGCTATCCTTTTACGACACTAGTTCCCAATCTCGGAATTGTTAAATACCGAGATCATGCTTCTTTTATCATGGCAGATATTCCAGGGATTATAGAAAAAGCACACGAAGGAAAAGGATTGGGACATCGTTTTCTCCGACACATTGAACGAAACTCTGTTTTACTGTTTATGGTGCCGGCAGATACGGATGATATCAAAAAGGAATATGAGATTTTACTGAAAGAGTTGTCTATGTTCAACGAGGAATTATTGGATAAGCCCATCGTGTTGGCGATCACCAAATCAGATTTGATTGATGAGGAATTAAAGGAAATGCTAAAGCCAGAATTGCCACAAGGGATTCCGCATATTTTTATCTCTGCGGTAGCTCAGAAAGGCTTGACAGAGTTGAATGATTTGTTGTGGAAGGAATTGAATCCGACGCCTGAGAAATAAGCTAACGATTCCGCAGGCCGCATAAACGGACGGGAAGAGTTTTCCAATAAAATTCTCGATTCTATTTTTTGACTGAGGCTAAGATCGCAATAGTCAAAGAACCATATTTTGTAATATGCAAAGCAAAGAAAAAACCACTGCTGCACTTGCTCAGTTATTTGAGCAATGGTGTGGCCAAGCACCTCAACAAATTTTGATGCTTCCTCGCTCAGGATCAAACCGACAATATTTTCGATTGCAGGCAGCAGAGCATACCGCCATTGGAACCTACGGAGCCGAGCCTCGTGAAAACAAAGCCTTCCTGAATTTTTCCCAACATTTTCATTCTGTAGGTATTCTTGTTCCACGTATTTATGCAGAAGACGAAAGCCACCAAGTTTATTTACAAGAAGATATTGGAGATACGGCTCTGTTTAGTTTACTACCCAAGGCAGGTGAAAAATTTTCGGAAGAATTGATTGGCTTGTACAAAAAATCGGTAACTCAATTGGCTCGCATGCAAATAAAGGGTGGAGCAGATTTGGATTATACGCAATGCTATCCTGTGGCTCAATTTGATGAACAATCTATCCGCTGGGACTTAAATTATTTTAAGTATTACTTTCTCAAATTATTGGATGTTCCTTTTGATGAACAAGCTTTGGAAAATGATTTTCTAAGTTTAGCACAATACCTTTTACAAGAAGATTCCCACTATTTTATGTTTCGGGATTTTCAGTCGCGAAATATTATGATCCGCGATGGAGCTCCGATATTTATCGATTACCAAGGTGGCCGAAAAGGAGCTTTGCAATACGATCTGGCTTCTTTGCTTTTTCAGGCCAAAGCTAATTTGCCACATGATTTAAGAGCCTCCTTATTAGAAGATTATCTGGATGAAGTCGAAAAAATGATTGCCATCAATCGACTTGAGTTTTCTCAATACTATTATGCTTTTGTACTGATCAGAACGCTACAGGTACTCGGAGCTTATGGCTATCGGGGACTCTACGAACGCAAAAGTCATTTTCTCAGTAGCATCCCTTTTGCCCTCAAAAACTTGCGCTGGTTATTGGCGAATATAGAACTTCCGATATCACTACCGACGCTTTGGCCAATACTGCAACGCGTTGCTACAACGGATCGTTTTGATATTGATCCAACACTAGGGAAGGAGAGTCCACTCACCGTTTATGTGAGTAGTTTTTCTTATAAATTTGGAAGACCTGAAGATAAGTCTGGCAATGGCGGTGGTTTTGTTTTTGACTGTCGATGCCTCCATAATCCCGGTCGCTACCAACCTTATAAAACACTAACGGGTTTTGAAAAACCTGTCATTGATTTTCTGGAATCAGAAAGTAATATTCAAGATTTTTTCAACAATATTTGCCGAGTGGTAGATGAAGCGGTACAAAATTATTTGGAGCGCGGCTTTGCTTCCTTGATGATTAGTTTTGGCTGTACGGGAGGACAACACCGTTCGGTGTATTCTGCGGAGCGGATGAAAAAATACCTGGAAGAAAAGTATGGCGTGAAGGTCGTTCTTCGACACTTAGAAGGAGAGCGGGAAAATTGGGTGCGGTAAAATATTGACTCCAGTTGTACCGTGATTTTAGGAACTTCAAGTACTTGTCGTCTTTTTAGAAAATTGGAGAAAGAATTACAATTTCATCAACTCTAAAATCAATCCTCCAAAGTCATCCGCTTTTTTATACATGCGATCATTATAACTGGTGGCACTGAATTTTAAATTCCAGACTTCCTCATCTCTCGTACAAATTTCAATATTGATATTCCCATATTGTTGTCCTAGCTGTTGGGGAGGCGTTCCTCGTTCTTGTTCAAAATTTGATCGAGGCTTTAGGTAATGGCGTTGGATGTTTTCTACCCATTTGCCTTTGGTATAAGTCCGGGTATCAGAAACGTAAGAACGATAGCCCAATTTTTTTACCTGCTCTTTTAGTAAGTCAAAAAAATGTTGAATTTCTCGTTTCGAATAATTCATCTTTCGAAAATAAATCACAAAACCTTTTGCGGAAGGCGTTCTCAAGAAATCGATGGCTTCATCTATTTCTGCTGGATGGAGGAGGTAAGCGGCATACTGGTTATTGACCCAATCGAGTAATCGCCGGCAGACCAAGCTCTTTTTCCATTTTTCATAATCCTGAATTTCTGCTTCACTTCTTTGAATCAATTCGTGAATGGCTGGATTGGAAGCCGAGCTATTAGCGGTGCTTTGAAAAATATTTTTTATGTAATTCCAGAGATCAGACATTCGATGGATTAGATGACATAATTTTTAAACTCCCCATCACGATAAGGTATTGACCGATGAGATAAGGGACCATGATGAGTAAACGTGGAAGAGGGAGACTTAGTTGACTACTTTTAAACTTATTTAGAGCGATGATGCTATCAGAGCAAACAAAGAGTAGTATCCCTGACATTAGCAGTGTAAAAGCAGCATCGGGTAAAAGTCCTTTAAGATTTAAGGCTCCCGCAGTCATTGCAATAATGGCGGTACTATATACGACGACAGGGATTCTCAAGTCCTTTGGAAGGTCGGGCCAAAGAAAAATACAATTGCCGATGAGGTAAAGGAGAAAAAATAGTAAAATCCAAGGACGTTGGCGAAGCCACCCTTTTGGCTTGGATAAAGACAAAAATCCCCTGAGGTAACAAAGGTGAGTCATCAAAAAACTACCGAGTCCGAAAAGGAAGAAATGTTCAAAGCCTTCGCTATTTTCTACAAACATCAAAAAAGTATCTCCGGCAATAGAAAAAACCAGTCCCGCAAAAAGGTACCAACGAAAGGGGAGCGGCAATGCTTTGCTTTCCAAGAAAAAGAAAATGGACAATATGGTAAGGAGAAGTGGCTTGGTAGAAAAGATCAATAGGGAATGTTGGAAATATTCACCACCTAGGGTGAGGACAGAAAGAAAGAAAAATAAGAACAACAGGCTTTTTTTCATTTCATTGATCTTTGATGACTGGATCAAAGATATAAAATTACTGGGAAGGGAGCGTTGAACAAAAAAGCCCCAGGCGAACGAATCGCCTAGGACTTTTTTTAGAGCATAATTAAATTTAAGCTTTCGGGTGAAAAAATATGCTAGCCCCTCAAATTATTTAACTATCTGATATTTTTGTTTTAGATCTCCATTCAAATTTTGGATCAATACAAAATAAACCCCAGGAGGGAAACTAGAAATATCGAAAGAAGCTTCTGATGAGAACCTTCTTTGCTGATCTATTAAAACCTGTCCAGTAATATTGATCAGACGAATCTGTAGTGTCTGGTCGAGAGGAATGGCGGATTGAATAAAGAGTTTGTTCTTGGCCGGTATCGGGAAGATTTGGAAAAGATTTTCTGTTGCTTTTGTAGAAGATTCCGTTTTGCGTTGCTGGAGTTCAGTATCGCTAGACTTGGTGTCCTCTTTTTTCCAGGCTTGCTGGTTTTGCGGATTTATAATGTCTTGTTGGTCAGATGCATCAGGTTCTTCAATGATGATGGTGTCAGGTACGATTGGCGGTACGATCAAAGTATCAAAGTAAGTTGTATCTTTTTGGGTTCCACAGCAAACCCAATAGAGGTCAAGATCGTGTGTTGTTAATGTTCCACTATTCTCCATGGCATTCCACCAGGTTGGGGTATCACGAGTTGCCATTAACATGTTTGCTTGGGGGACAGAACCTCGAACCCATTTCGTTGGATCCAAGGCGCTTCCTCCCACGGGATTTTCTATAAAAGCAAATTGGCCTTTTACGTGAAGTTCCCCTTTCGTTTGTTGTTCGATTGGAAAACTATAATTATCGTTGAACAGGATGCTTGAATTTACATTGATAGGATAACTATCTGAACTAACAGTCTTATTTTTAGGTACTTCCCATGCTTCAAAAAACTTATTGAAAGGACGATTTCCTTCGGTGTCATCACAACGGAGTATCTCCCAATCAGAATCTATGCTTTGTACGATCCATCCACCATTGGGACAGCCATTTTCCAGTGTGAATTTTATTTTCCAGGTAAATGTTTCGCATTCTTCACCGCTGAAGTCCACTGTTTTCGCTTTTACTTTTTTGAAATTATGGGGTTGAGAAAAAAGGGAAACATTGATGAACAGAAAAGCACAAAGCAATAAATAAGGGATACTGCTTTTAAAATTTTGCTGGTAGATTGGAATTTTTAAACGCATGATTTATAAAGTTTGTGCAGGTGATTATAGGTGATCACCTACTTGTGTTGGATAATCTTAGATTCGCACAACGATAGCATAGCTTTCTGTTTTTTGATTAGAAATAAAGTATAAGGTCCTAGTTAAAATAGGATGTTTATTGAATGGGAAAAAAGAGGATGAGTAGGTAAAAGATAGGGAAAATTTCGATAAACACCCGGAAAAGAATTGTTTAATATTGGTGTTTGGTATTAATCAGCCCCGTTTTGAGAATTATTTTTCCTGCCTTAAAAAGAAATAGAAGGAAAGAATTTAGTTTGTTTCCTAAGCAGAGATTGCTTAAAAGTGGGCGACCTTTAGGTGCTTATGAAGCCTTCCATATCACAAGGGAGCGGGAGTTTAATTTGGACTTTAGGATAGGGGGAATAAGAGTATTGGCGAATAGAAAAGTACAAAGCACTTACTTCTAAAAATTGATGTTTGATCAGTATTTGTAGGTTTAGGATATTTTAAATTTGAGCAGGTGATCCAATCGAATCACCTGCTCTTTTGAGGAAAATTATTTAACTATCTGATGTTGTTGGTTGATATTGCCATCAAGATCTTGAATTACGAGGATATAGGTTCCAGAAGGAAAACTAGAAACATCCAAAGATATCTCTCCCGAGAAAGTTCTTTGCTGGTCGATCAAAACTTGACCAGAAATATTGATCAAACGAAGATTTAAGACCTGGTCGATTGGTATGGTCGGTTGGATGTAAATCTTATCCTGAGCGGGGATTGGATAAATTTTAAAATGGTGTTCTATCGAAGCGGCAGGAGCCTGGAGCCTACTTTTTAGTACTGGAGTTGGTCCTGGGTTGTTGGAGTTACTGTTAAAAATAGGATCACATTGAGAGTCTGCTTTTTTATTCTTGTCAATGATTTTGGGATCTTCAATAACGATAATCGTATCAATAACCATAGTGTCAACGATGATAATGGTATCGACAATGATGATGGTGTCCTGGGTCGTGGTATCCTGAATAACTGGAGGTACGATCAAAGTATCATAATAAGTAGTGTCTTGATCGGTACCACAACAAATCCAATAAAGATCAAGGTTGTGCTCTGTGGTTTTTCCGCTCTTGGACATTTCCTTCCACCAGCTTGGCGTTTTGCGAGTTGCCATTATATTCCCAGCTTGTGTTATGCTATTGCGTTTCCATATATTGGGATCTAGGGCACTTCCTCCCGGAGGATTTTCAATGAAAGCAAAGGTGCCTTTTACATGAAATTCTCCTTTGGTGTTGTCTTGAATTGAAAAACTATAGTTATCGTTGTACTGAACGGTTGACCCCGGAGCAATGGCCGCACTGTCAGAGCTAATAGTTGCACCAGGAGGTACTTCCCACGCTTCGAAAAAATTATTAAAATCATTGTCTCCCCAGGTTTCTTCACAATCTGTAACAGTCCAGTTGGACTTTATTTTTTGTACGATCCAGCCGCCATTGGGACAACCACCGTCCAAACTGAATTTTATTTTCCAGGTAAAAGTTTCACATTCTTCACCGCTGAAATCAACAGTTTCGGCTTTCACTTTTTTGATGGTATTGCCTTGGGAAAAAACTTGAAAATTACTGAGTAAAAAAGCAAGTATCAATAGATATGGAATCTTGCTTTTTAAGGTTTGATGATTAATTGGAATTTGTAATCTCATAATTTATTGGTTTTAAACAGGTGATCCGACTGGATCACCTGCGTGTTGGATAATCCTATTTTAGTGCTGGATAAGGATGGGGTAAGTCTCTATCCTTTGATGATCTATATACAAGGTGGTGTAGTATAAACCATCAGGCAAGTCTGTGGTATTGAGCTGGAGTTGGTGTGTACCTGAGTCAAGGTTTTCTATTTTTTGAACTAGGACTTGTTGGCCATTGATGTTGTGGATGACGATGCTTAATTGCTGCGGCGCCTCGCTTAGGTGCAAAGGAACATAGAGGTTTTGGTTTGCTGGATTTGGAAAAGGCTGTTGCATCCATTGTTCTGAATCACTAGGGAATTCAATTTCAAATTCTTCTTGTGGCTCAGGAATAAAAGGCTCTCCACAAGGACATTCTGCTTCTACTTTTACGGTCCTTTCACTGACCCTGAATTTACCAAAACGTTGAACTGGCTCAGGCTTAGTGTGAACCTTTTTGATTTCTAATTCGCAAGGGGCTTGACCGCAAAGTTGGGCGTCTTTACAACGGATTAAATTTTTGGCTTGTCGAATAATACGTTCTTCGTAATTCTTTTTAGCAGCAAGAAGAGTGGGAGAACACATGGTTTGCCTACCCATTTTAAAGGAAACAATTTTATCGTCTTCGCCACAAACGAGTGAATCTGTTGGTTCAGGAGCCGGATTCGCCTCTTCTTCTGTACAAATACACTCTAATGTTATCGGGACATTTCTTTCCAGGAAGACGTATTTGTCGCCAATCGTTAGAGGCGTGCCTATTTTTATTTCGTGTAAGTGTAATTCACAATAACTACCGGTACAAGATTCAGGTTTGATACAGGTGTAAAGGTTTTCAGCTTCCTCTCTTACGGAATCTCTATATTGTTCTCTGGCCTCAGAAACATTTAAGGCACAAATAGGTGTTCTTTCCATAGGCACTTTACCTCTTTGGTGTTTTTTGCCGCAGATTACTTCTGTAGGTGCAAATAATAATTGAGCCGTTTGATCGATTTGTTGTTGAGCAACTAAAATTCCACTGGGAAGGAATAGAGCGATGCAAAGTACTAGAAAGGTACTTTGTCGCAAACCATTTGATTTTAATTTCATGATGATAAATTTTAGATTGCCGCAGTTGATGGAGAAAAAACTTTGGCAAGTGTTGGATAATTAGATCATCACTAAGTTCCTAAATGGAAAGGACTATTTATGTTACATGAATAAAGGAAACTTCTTGTTTGAGGTTCCGGAAAGACAAAAGGAATGATCTGTTTTAGATCATTCCTTTTTACTAGAAATTAAATATTGGATTGATTGGTGTTTTTATTTTCGTGTTTTGACAATCATATTAGAGCTGTTCCGTCCTTCCCAATTGAGGTGATAAAAATAACTGCCTGCTGGTAAATCTGTCCAGTCAAAATTCAATTGATGTTCTCCTTTGGAGAGCAGACTTTGCGCAATGGGCGTCTTTACCAATCGTCCTGTAAGATCATACAATTGAAGAGAGACCATCCCTTCTTCTGGCAATTCAAATTGGATGTTTACCTGCTCATCGAAAGGATTGGGGCTGACTATTGGCGATGGTTTTTTCCAAGAAGTATTTTGGTCGGAGTCGGTCGTTTCCTTTTTGAGTCCCTTGCCGGAGTCACAGGAAAAACTGATGTCTTTATCAATGATGATGATGGTGAGAATACTTTGTTCATCCCCATTGATGGTATGAAAAGAATACAACCAAAGTTCGCGTGCTTGTTGTGGAGTAAAAGGAAAATCTGCACCAGCAACTCTCGAAGTGGGTAGGTTCCATTGGGTGTTGGGTAGTTGCAAATGTAGTGCAGCGGTAATGTAAGATTCCTCTTGGTTTAATACAGGCTGCCATCTAAATCTAATCTGTTCAGTGAGTATACTGGTAGAATAAGGAGAAGGTGCAGCCAGGCTATTGTCGATACTGAGTTGGGATAACTGACCGTCGAGGAAATCAGTGATGGCCAGGTCGGGAACTAAAACTCTGGAGCTGTACATCGTTTTGATAGAGGCGAGGGTTTCGTTAATATTTTGGGGCGTAACTTCCCAGCATTTGGATGCAGCGATCGCTTGATTATTAAAAAAACTACAAATAAAAAAGGCAAGGATCAAAAATGGATTAAGGGTGGCTTTTCTAACTCTCATAATTTAGGATTTTTGGTGAGGTCGCTTCGCAAATTTTGGGAACTTCGCAAAGCAACTTCAATGAATGGAATATTCTAAATTAAGGAATCCTCTTCTAATTATTAGTATCCATTGCTCCTAAAGCAGGCTTTACTTCTCTTAGCAGAATTAACAAATTGATGGCGAAAAGTGGTTTTAATTGCCGAATCCTTATTTTTTAGGCGAAAAAGCACGCATTTGTAGATTTTGATTCCAAAAACGACCCAAATAAGGCTTTTTTTTGTTACATTTTTATTTCGTTCTTCCCTGACCTTTTTTTAAAATTATTAATGCATTCAAGTAAACTAACAGAAATAGTAGCGGCTTTGGATAAAAAGGAGTTAGATCGTCTGAGTCAATTCCTTGGATCTACTTATTTTATTCAAATCAAGCAAAAAGAAAAGGCCATTCTATTATTGGGGATTCTCAAGCGGGCTCACCCTGAGATGAAAGGAGAGGAATTGGAGAAACAAAAAGTATTTACTCAACTATTTCCCGATTCTCCCTATTCTGCCAATAAAATGGATAAGCTCATGGCCAGCTTATTAAAAGCCATTCGACAATTCATCTTGTTTGAATATTCAGTAGTAAAGGATAATGAATTGGAACAAGAATTAACTTTCCTAAAGTTTTATCGAGACAAAGAATTGGAAAAACCTTTCGAGCAATCTGTTTTGCAGGTAAAGAAAAAACAAAGAAATTTTGATCACAAGGGAAAGGAATACTATTTTAATCAATACCGTATTGAAAGTGAAATTACCGCTCAAGCCAGCTGGAGAAACCAGCGCAAGGGCGATTTAAATTTACCGAATACCCTCAAAGGAATTGATGCTTTTTACTTAATTGCAAAATTGGAATACGCCTGTTGGTCACTCGCCCAAGGGATTTCTGTCAACCTGGAAGTAGAAAGTAGTTTGGTTTTGTTGGATCATTTATTAGAAGGTTTGTCCAAAGAATACTTGCATCAATATCCTTTGACCAGCCTGTATTATTATGCTTATATTTTGCTGCGTAAGGGAACGGATAGGGAAACCCTCGGTAAATTTGCTGAATTATTGGAAGGGGTAGATCAGTTGATTCCAATCGAACAACTCAAAGCCATTCAGGCGATCTACCGAAGCTTCATGGTCAAGGAGTACAATAAAGGAGAAAAGAAAACCTCAGAAATATTTAAATTATACAAAGCACATTTGGATGCGGGGTATTTGTATCACGATAATGGGATTTTTCCAGGCTTGCTTCGCAATTTAGTCTCCTTGGGTTTAAGGTCAAAATCTTTTGATTGGGTCTATCAGTTTGTACAAAAACACCAACATCGGATTATCGGTACTCAAGTACCAGTAGTTATTTATGCGCTGAACTTGGCAGAGTATTATTTTGCCTTAAAAAAATATCCGGAAGTACTGAATCTACTAGGCGATCCTAGCGAAGATACTTATTATAAAATTGCAGCAAAAAAACTGGAATTAAAAGTGCTTTTTGAAACACAAGACGATTTGTTGGAAACCAAAATGACGGCTTTTAAAGTTTACATTCACCGCAATTCTAAAAAGAAACTACCCGAAAGTCCTTATCAAAGAAATAATAATTTCATCAATATTCTACGGCAGATCAATTCTCCTCAGGTGTATAAGAATTCCAAAAAAATAAATAAGCTCATTGACAAAATAGAGCTATTAGGTTCCGTCGCTGAGCGAGAATGGTTGTTGGAAAAATTAGAGCAGATGAGGTAGTACTTGCGAAGTCGCTAGTTAGATCAACTGTTTTTTATGCCAGCCTTCGATCCAATTGGATAAGAGCTGAAGACCATGTTCGGTGAGGATGGATTCTGGATGAAATTGCACGCCAGTAATAGGCAGTTCTTTATGAGCAAGCGCCATGATTTCTCCTTCGGGCGTCTGAGCAAGGATCTCCAAATTCGTTTTTTCCAAATCTTCCAAAATCAAAGAATGGTAGCGCATGACTTCAAATTGCGCTGGCATATTGGCAAAGAGGGGATGGTGGAAATGGCGAAGGGTCGATGTTTTGCCATGCATGGGCAAGCCTGCTTTTTTTAAAGTCGCTCCAAAAAATTCACCAATTCCCTGATGCCCCAGGCAAATACCAAGGATAGGAACCTTTCGGTGAAAGACCTCAATTAGCGGCATCAATAAACCGGCATCGATTGGTTTTTTGGGACCAGGAGAAAGAACCAGCGCATCAAAAGGAAAAGTCAGAAAAGCGGAGAGTGCCCACTCATCATTGCGTACAACGGTACAGGTGGTACCGAGTTGTAAAAAATAATCATAGAGATTATAAGTAAACGAATCGTAATTGTCAATTAGCAGGATTCTCGGTTGGGAGCTCATCGGATCGGTCTTCAATATTTATTCTTTCAGTTTGCTCAATACTCATGCGTTCCAGACGATCCATCATATCCAAAGATTCATTCCAAAACTCAGAAAACAAAGGTTGCATACTTCCTCCAATTTTTCGGACTTCGCCGGGAAATTGTTCGAGGTAGATATAAGTCATAGATTCCGTTTTGGTCGTTTTGTCGAGCATATGCCCAGAGTCGGCAAACCAAAGCAAAAAGCTATACAGTAAAACCAAAATACCAGACAATATCACACCACCTATAAATTGATTGATTATGTTGATATTGGCAGATTTGAGAATTCCTTCTAAGCCACGGGCGATCATTCGCAAAATGATCATAACCACCGAAAGAGAGAGAAGCGCACCTGCCAAAAACATCAAAGGGCTATCGTTATTAAAAGTACGTTCTAAGAACGCGGTCATCCCTGGTTGAAACTTAAAAGCTGCCAACAAGCCCAAGGTCAGAGAAATGAGAGTAAAAACAGTAGATATAATCCCCTTAGAGAAGCCAAGATAAAAACCGTACAAAATGACCAATACGAAAATGATATCAATTACCATAACAATTTCCTTTATGTAGTTTCTTTTAGACGAAGCTCCAATACAAAAGGTATCAAGAACTCCACCACTAAATTAAGGATTTCCATGCCAAAATCTCATTTACATAGACAGTCTTCCCGATTTTGCCGACGGGAGAGAAGAAAATGGGCAGAAAAGTTATACGAATTCTAGGTTATAAGTGTTTTGAGAAAAAGCCCATCATGGTATTATAAACCTCAAAACGGTTTTCTTCATTGTGAAATCCATGCCCTTCATCGTATTTGACCATATAGGGGACATCAATATTTCTAGCACGTAAGGAACGAACAATCTGATCCGATTCATCGATATTGACTCTGGGGTCATTGGCTCCCTGGATAACAAACAAAGGTGTTTTGATTTTATCAACATGCATGGCCGGAGAAGCTTGTGCCATTTCCTCTTTATCTTCCTCAGGATTGCCCACCATGGTATACATCATCTCCAGGTAGGGTTTCCAGTAAGGAGGGATGGTTTTCATAAAAGTAAATAGATTCGATACGCCGACATAACTGACCGCACAGCAATAAAGATCTGGAGTAAAAGCAACACCCGCTAAAGTCGCATAACCCCCATAACTTCCACCATAGATCGCAATGCGTTTTGGGTCAGCAATCTTTTCATTGATCAGCCAATGTAGCCCATCCGTGATGTCATCTTGCATCTTTCTACCCCATTGCTTAAAACTTTTTTCCCAAAAACTTCTTCCATATCCAGTGCTACCTCGAAAATTGATTTGCAATACTCCATATCCTCGACTGGCCATCAATTGTACTTCTGGATTGAAACCCCAACTGTCGCGGTGCCAAGGGCCTCCGTGTGGATTGATGATCATCGGAATATTTTCCTGTTTTCCTTTGGGTAGAGTCAGGTAGCCATTGATGCTAAGCCCATCTCTGGATTGAAAATTAATCGGGCGCATAGAGGCCATATCATTTTCATCAATCCATGGACTGACTTCTGATATTTTTTCAATCGTATCTGCTTTTTGATCGTAAAAATAATAAGCACCAAGAGATCGGTCACTATAAGTACGAATCATGAATTTGTCTTCCTCTTTACTGGAACTGGTTAGAAAAATTTCATGTCCCTGCAATTCTTCTTCCAGACGTTTTTGGATGAGCGCTCTTTCTTTATCTAGAAATTTAAAATTATTCTTGCTGGTGTTATACGAAATCGAGGTCAGTACTTTTCGTTTTCTGGAATAACTCAAACTTGTAACATCCACTTCTGGGTGTTCAAAAATAATTGGAGTTATTTCTTTTCCCGAAGCCATGTCAAATTTTGTAATGACACTTTTGTCCCTGTTTAAATTAGAACTGGCAAAGACCACACTGCCGTTGTCAAAATCAAAAAACAAAGGTTGAATACTTTCTCTAAAGTCGGTCGTCAAAACCGCTCTGAATTCTTCGGATTCATTGTCGCGATAAAGTAGTGTTGTATTGGTACCATTGACCACCTTTGAGGCGATTCTCAATTTGCCTTCATGATCCGTCATCCAATCGTCGATGGGTTCGGCCGGATTTTCATTCTTGGCCAATTGGATTAGTTTGCCTGTATTTATATTTAATCGGTAAGGTTCAAAAAGTTGTGGGTTGTTTTTATTCATCCCAATGATGATCTCCTCTTCTATGTCTTTCAGACTGTCGATCACATTGATTCGAACGCCATCAAATGGCGTAAGGTTTTTGGGATTGCTGCCATCGATATTGACGGCATAGATTTGAAAATTTTCGTCTCCTCCACTGTCTTTAATATAAACGATCCGGTTGTTACTTTTCCAAAAATAACTAGAGATATCCCGATCCGTTTCAGAGGTCACTTGTAGGCCGCTGTCTTCTCCAATTTTTTGAATGAAAATATTCTGCCGTCTTTGATAAGGTCCCATGTAGGAAAAATGAATACCATCAGGGGAAAGTTGATAACGCGTTTTTGCAGGAAGTCTAAAGAAATCCTCAACAGAGTATTTAAAGGATCCAGAAGAGGATTCTATTAAGTTTTTTAGGTCGCTTTGGGAGGTAGGCAGGCTTAGGTCACCAGGAAGGCTTTGGGTTGCCAAATTGCCATCCACCTTGTTGGAGGTTTCTTTCATGTTGTTATTTCTTCTTTGAATTCTTACAAGTGATACTGCAACGTAAAAAATAGGTACACTATCTTAGTTGTAGTGACTATTGATTGTTAATAAAAATGATAAATGTATTGCGGTCTCTCTAATTTTACTCAAAAGTAAAGTAAATTTTTAATCTAAAATATAAGAAAAAACGTTAATGTTTATTTTTTTATTTGGTAGAGTGATATTATTTGTCGTTTATATGAATTGCGAGAAGTACTCTAATTAACATCTAAACACTTACTTTCTAACTATTCTGAGGATTAATCGTTAAATCTTTTTTTCGATCTCTTACTGAAAAGTTAAACTTGTAAGATTTGCCAAAAAAGAATGGATTTGCGGAAATTCAAGTAAATAAAAAGACGTTATGGAGTTGTTTAGGCAATGAAGTTGTTTAAGAATTGCTGCTTGTAGTGAAAAATAGAGATTTGAAGCAAGCTTGATTCTTTTTTTGAGGGCATAGCTGAGCTACGGCCGATAAAAAAGAAGCCTGCCCCTTACAAGCTAAGGGGAAAAGATTGCTTTAAAGATCATTTTGCAAGTAAGTAAGTAGTTTTTAAACAACTTCAATACTATAGCAATATCATAAAGAATATCCTTCCCTTGAATTTAAACTCCTAGACTACTGAAATTAGGTGAAACGTTCCCGAAGCAAGCTTGTTTTCTCTATTTTTTTGAGGAAAATTGTTTTGGAAGAAAAGCCGGAGTGGTTTTTGTACTAATTAAGCAACTAATTATCAGTTAGAAAAAGTTTAGTGATATTTTTAATATTTCCTCTTTTAATAATTTATTTTTAATTTTTGTTAGCGCCTAAGAAACGGTTTATAAATAATAGAAACAATAGAAATACGTGAAATCCTCCCGAGAGAATAAGGTTTAAGGTTAAAACTTGATTGGAGTGTAGACGAGAAGAAAGAATGGTTTTTATAGAGCCCAATAAAAACTTTAGACCACTTCTAAATGAGGAATACAAATATTTCTTTATTTTTGATAAAAGATCAGTGAAATGAGATTAACAAAGGTGTCCTTATTTTTATTTTTTTGTTGCCAATTATATTGGGGATCAGCCACTGCGGAATCTATCCAACCCGTTTTGGAGGACAGCCTTGATTTGCCTGTCGTTTTTATTATTGGAGAACACGAAGCTGAATTCAATAGCCTAAGTCTGGAACATGAGACCCTTTTGCTGACAGCCTGCAATGATGATATGGACTTTGCCTACGACAAATGGCTGGCGATGCTCAAGGAAATGGAAGCTTATTCTAATATCAAGAATTTTGATCTTAAAGGAGTTAAGATGTGGATCAATATTTTTTGGGAAAAAGATGGAACCATTAGCAATATTGCCTACTATCTAAAACCTCAATCCAGAAATATCGATACGCGTTACCTAACGGCCTTTTTGACCCAGTTCGCCAGAGAACATCGTTTTTCTTTAGTCTACGATGAAAAATACTCTCATTATGGAACCGCTAATTTTCCGGTACTGCCGCGTCGCTTAGGAGCAGGTGTCAGCCCGGTGTCCTCAGGGAGCTTGCAAAATGTAGATAATAAACAATTGGTGAAAGACCGAAACTAATCTTTTCCAAATCGGAAATAAAAAAGGAGCATTCAAAACGAATGCTCCTTTTTTGTTTTTATACAACTTCTTAGACAAGATCACATAGAAAAACACACTTTAAGGCCCTAAAATATAAAGATGCGTTTAAATTTGTGTTGCAATGAATAAAGCGGCACCAAGACAATGGAAAATTCTACTCCTCGTAGCCATCCCCTTACTGAGTATGGCGATGCATTGGCGAGTATTTTCGCTAGATCTCATAAGCATCCACACCTGGCGACAAACCCAGACCCAATCCAATATCGATAATTTCTACGAAGAGGATTTTAATATCCTCAACCCCCGAACCAATGACCGGGGAAATGGCGATGGAATTTTTAGAATGGAATTTCCTTTGATGCAATGGCTGGTCGCCGGTCTGTATAAGGTTTTTGGAAAACATTTAATGCTCAGCCGGATTGCTAATTTTATCTTTGGTTTAGGAGCGACCTTAGGGATCTTTTTTTTAATAAAAAATTGGTCGAAAAATTCAAGGGCCGCACTGATCGGTGCTTGGGCTTTCACTTGGTCGCCTAGCTTTTTTTATTATACCGTCAATCCATTGCCGGATAATTTTGCCTTGGCCATGGGGATTTGGGGGCTCGCTTTTTCTTTTCGATTTCTCGAAGCCAACAAAACCAAAGATCTTTGGATCGCAGCCTTCTTCTTAAGCTTGGCAGCTTTATGTAAACTGCCATTTATTCTTTACTATGCAGTGCCATTCGGCTTTTTGTTTTTTTCTTTTTTAGCACAACCCAACACTTTTTTACTACAGCTAAAAAAAGGATTTCCTTTGCTCTTGTCGCTTTTACCTCCATTGCTTTGGTACGCTTGGGTGATCCCTGGCTGGCATGGAAACGGAATCGTACAAGGAGTCTTTAGTGAAGGTTTTATCTGGAAAAATTGGCTCGATGCTCTAGCCCATAATGTGATCTCTACCTTGCCAGAATTATTGCTCAATTATGGCGCCGTTCCTTTTTTCTTGTTTGGCATTTATCTACTCTATACGGCCCCAAATAAAAGGTCTGTTTTTTCCAAACCAATTTGGCTTTGTCTGATTGCCTTGTTGGCCTATTTTTTCTTCGAACTGCATTTGATTGGAGATATCCACGATTATTATTTATTCCCTTTTTTCCCTTTTTTATTTTTAGTGGTAGCCAAAGGCGCTTTCGCTCTGATGTCTCATCCAAAAAAACAGCTGCGTTACTTTGCTTTTTTCTTAGTGGGCGTATTGCCTCTTTTTACCTTCGCGCGGATGCAGGGACGCTGGGATACGCAAAGCCCTGGCTTTAATCATGACCTTTTGTTGTATAAAGAACAATTGCAAAGTATGGTACCTGACACTTCTAAATGTATTGTCGGGAATGATCCATCTCACCATATTTTTTTCTACTATATTCACAAAAAAGGCTGGGCTTTTCACGGCCATCAAATGAACGCAAACTTGCTTAAAGATAGAATAGCCCAAGGTGCCGAATATTTATATACCGATAGTCGAACGATAGATGAAGACCCGGAATTGAAATTGTTACTCAAGGAATTGGTCGGAAATGCAGGGTCAATCTATGTTTATCGTTTGAAATAACCTTATTTTTGTTGCATGAAGTTAGTACCAGGTTTTTATTGGATTTTGTTGGTGGCTGCACTGGGACTTGGTGCCTGCGGCAAAGAAAAAATCAACCTTCAGTGGGTAGAGCAAAGTGCGAATACAAGTGCTGATTTTACTTCCGTATTTTTTTTGGATGAAAATCGTGGTTTTGCTACTGGTGGTGAAGTATGGTCGCGGGCAGTCGTTGCCCAAACCACCAATGGTGGAATGACTTGGGAGACCGATAGCATTGGCCCCAAGCAGGCATTGAGTATCCATTTTACCGATGAGGATAGAGGGCATGCGGTAGGGATAGATGGTTTGTTGTATGTAAAAGAACAAGGAAACCCCAATTGGATTACGAAGCGATTGTCTCGTTGGGACACCCATCGTTCGGTAGCTTTTTATGGGACAGAAGGAATCATTGTAAGTGGTGGCGCTTATCAAAATGGAGTGATCCAAAAGGTGGGAGCCAATTATGTGACGGAAGTCATCGATACTTTTGAAAACGAATTGAGCACCGTCTGCTTTTCTGATGCCAATACGGTGCACATTGCCGGATATGGATTGGTACTTCGATCCACAGATGCAGGACGGACTTGGGAAAAGAATTCGATTGAAGGGGACTTTTTTCGGGACCTGTGTTTTCCTTCTACTCAGGTGGGATATCTGGTCGGCTCTACAGGGAGTATTTTAAAAACAAGGGATGCTGGATTAAACTGGGAATGGCAGAGAAGGGGGGAAGGTATTTTGGTGAACGATAAAGGATTTAAAGCGGTTCATTTTGTGGATGAACTTCGAGGTTATGTGGTCGGTAATAAAGGTTTGTTTTGGCGAACTTTGGATGGTGGTGAAAACTGGGAAGTTGATCAAAGCTTTCCGGAGGTAGATTTTCAGGATGTTTTTGTGATTGGTACGAGTGGTTATGTCGTTGCAAAAGGTGGACGGATTTTTAAGTTTGAAGATCCGCAATAATACAAACCTTCTTTTTGCCCGCGAGTCCATTTCTCAAAAGCGACCAGGGAGTCTTCGCTAAAAAGGATCTTCCAAGGTATCAAAAAAATTCCAACGCATTTTATCTACCGCTTCTATAAACATATTTTCCTCCAAAGGAAAATCCATCCAATAACCACCAAAGTCTTCACAAGATCCCACGCGAGCTCTTTCATCGCCCACCCAAGTAGAGTAAATGTTTTGCCATTGACTAGCTTCCCTAAAAGGGCGTCGGCGAATCCTTTCCTTGCTATGCCAGTCGATCAATTCATATTCCATTTCGACGACCACTTCTTTAAGTTGATCAAAAGTATTGATCGTCCCACTCACCGTAATGTAATTAGGAACTTCTACATCCACCCAACTAGAATCTAGTGTATTCCATTCTCTTTGTAGGATAAAACCCTGTTCGATCTCTACATTATTATAACAAACATCACTATACATCTGATTCCCGGAAGACTGGAGTAAGGGAAAAGATAGATTCAATTGATAATGCAATTCCTGATCGTCCCTTTCCTGAATGTGATACATTTGCCAATCTTCCCGGAAAGGAAATTTCTTATTCCATAATAAGGTCTGGAAAAGCTCATCTGACAATTCGGGATCATAAGAATCTAAAACAGGAGAGAGAAGAATATGATGAGTCCCCAGTGCCCTCATTTCTTCCTGTAAGGCTTCGGTACCGCGATAGTCTGTCAAGTATTCTTGAGATTTATCCAGCAAGCCATGGGCTTTGCGGGCAGCTTGTCGATCACCTGATCGGGCGCTTGGCAAATGTTCCTGTGCTCTGGCGTAATAATAGATCGCAGATTTTTTTCGCGACTCTTCTAAAAGTGGGGAAACGGGATAAAAAGAAAGGAGAGGGGCTTCGCCCATTTTTTCCAATCGTTCTACAACAGGAGTCGCTTCCCTTTGTCGATCACTAATAATAAGCGCCAATTCAAAAATATCCGGCCAGTCTGTTCCTTGATTCCGTTCTCGTAGAGCATCAATAGCTTTTTGATCGCGACTATTGAGAAAAGAGAAAGATTCTTCCAAGGTCTGGAGGTCGCTTTTTTTGATCTTTCCGTTTTTTAATTTTTTTAGCGACTGTAGGAACGCTTTTTCATAACTGCCTTTCTCCAGATACTTCTGGGGGGAAGAACAGGCAAAAAAGCAGAAAATACCAATAAATAGAAGGCTGTATTTCATTTATACAATATAAATAAAAAAGAACACTGGAGTTTAATACAGAAAGGCATTTTAAAACAAAGAAGACTTAAAGTTCTGTTAAGATCGAATTTAATAAATGTCGAAAAACAAGAAAAAAAGACTTCTTTTCAGGAAAATTCGTACCTTTGCACCTCGTAAACTCATGGCTATAGGCGATGATTGCACAAAAGCACAGACTTAAGTGTTTGACAATCAATCCTTTGTCGTTCGTTTTTACTGTCTAAAAAGACAGACGTAAAAGCATTTTTTGATATAGTTGTTTAGGAAGATAATCAACTATCTACTTTGTTTTTTCGGGTAAAGGATGATGAAGGACGTTAGGAATAACGACCTTCTAAAATATTTTCTCAAAAGGAGCAAAATATAATAGCCTATTACTCACAATTAAATTTTGAATATGCGTAAGAAGAATTTCAAAATGGGAGAAGGAAAGTATTACTTCAATGTCCGTAATGGTCAGCAAAGTATTACTATTATGAGAGAAGTCAAAAAACAAGCAGAAGATGCTTTTTTGAATTATAAACAGACCGGAAAAGATTGCGAATGGTTGGGCTGTTGGAATGGGAAATCTTTTGATGAAACTTCCGCTCCTGTATCAAGCGCAGCATAATAAGCTACATAGTTTTAACTTAATAAATTTTTTTTAATGATTATTATTGATGTAAAAGACGGAGAATCTATTGACCGTGCCCTCAAACGCTACAAGCGTCAACACCAGAAAATTGGTTTACACAAA
>CALLVY010000625.1 GCA_938015925.1 uncultured Saprospiraceae bacterium | reverse complement strand
GCCATGTCTTCTTGCACTTTTTTCGCTGCCGCAGCTGCCTGAAGACCAAAGTCTTCTCCATCTCCAGCGAAGATGATTCCTCTGGAGGAATTCACCAAAAGGCCACAATTTTCATTCAATCCATGATGTGCAACACCTTGCAAATCACCACCTTGAGCCCCAATACCTGGAACTAATAAAAAATGCTCTGGTGCAATCGCTCTGATCTCAGCAAATTTCTCAGGATGCGTAGCTCCTACTACAAACATCAGATTTTCCGGGCTTCCCCACTCCATGGCATTTCGCATTACTTTCTCGTAGAGCGGCTGGCCGTTGGGTTGAATTGCTTTTTGGAAATTCTGGCTGCCTTTGTTGGATGTCAAGGCCAATAGAATGACCCATTTATTTTCGAATTCCAAAAATGGAGCAACGGAATCTTCGCCCATGTAAGGCGCTACGGTCACTGCATCAAAATTCATTGTTTCAAAAAAAGCGCGAGCGTAGAGTCGAGATGTATTTCCAATATCTCCCCGCTTGGCATCTGCGATAGTGAAATGAGAATCAGGGATGTAATCCAAGGTTTTTTGGAGGGATTCCCAACCAGCAGCGCCCATTGCTTCATAGAAAGCAATATTGGGTTTGTAGGCCACGCAGAAATCTTTGGTGGCATCGATAATGGTTTTGTTGAATTCAAAAACAGGATCAGCGGAAGATTGGAGATGAGCAGGGATTCTTTGGATATCAGAATCTAAACCAACGCATAAAAAAGATTGCTTTTCGCAAATCTCTTTAAAGAGTTCCTTTCGGGTCATAGACTAACAAAGGTTTTATTTTCAAATTAATTAAGCCGACATTACTTAGAGTAAAAAGGATGCGGTTATATCCGTCTTTTGTCCTTAAACTTTTATTCCATTGATGGCCTCTACTCCTTTGATACTAGGAATTCTACTTTTGATCGATTGTTCGATACCGGCACGCATGGTCATGGCTGACATAGAGCAACTTTCACAATTGCCCATCCAACGGATTTGCACCATCATATCTTCTGTTACATCTACCACTTCCACATTACCGCCATCCACTTTTAAGTGGGGTCGAACATCCTCTAAGGCAAGGTCAATTCTTTGAATCAATTCTTGTTTTTCTTGAACAGACATAATGGTTTATTTTTATTAGAACTGATTTATTACAGTGTAATTATATTCTATAATCCTTATCTCCTATATCTTAAGAAGACTAATTTCACTTCGAAACAAATTCGCCGGCTATTAACCTTGCATTTTTACTTGCTCCGTTTTAGGTAACATTTCATTCCTCAATGCGATTTGCTGAATCGTATTCTTTGCGACTTGCAATAAAGCTTCTCCCGCTAAATGACCTTCCGTCAACACAATAGGATTTCCAGAATCCCCTCCTTCTCTAACCGCCTGGACGATAGGTATTTGTCCCAACAACATCGATTCACTTTTCTTCGCGAGTTTTTTACCGCCGCCTTCTCCAAAAAGATAATATTTGTTATCGGGCAATTCCGCAGGCGTAAACCAACTCATATTCTCCACCACTCCCAAAATCGGCACATTGACATTAGGCAACAAAAACATATTCATCGCTTTTACGGCATCGACCACTGCTACTTCCTGTGGGGTAGTAACCATGACCGCCCCCGTAACCGGAACCGTCTGTACCAAAGTCAATTGAATATCACCAGTCCCCGGAGGCAGATCAACCACCAAATAATCCAACTGTGGCCATAAGCAATCCTGAAAAAACTGCTTGATAATCGCACCCAGTCGTGGTCCACGTAAAACAACCGCCTGTTCTGGCTCAATAATAAAACCAATAGACATCACCGAAATGCCATGAGCTTCCAAAGGAACAATCCTTGGTTTGCCATAAACATCCTGCACTTTAGGTCTTTGCCCTTGCAAGCCCAACATCGTCGGGATAGAAGGACCATATAAATCCGCATCAATCAAACCAACTCTAGCTCCTAATTTCTTTAGCCCTAAAGCTAAATTCACAGCTACTGTTGATTTTCCAACGCCTCCTTTTCCAGAAGCGACAGCGATAATATTTTTTACTTGAGGAATCGCACTACTATTTTGCTTGGGTGCAGCCGCCGCACCGCCCTTGGCCATCACATGCACATTGACATTGGCTTGAGGATACATTTCCTGGACTGCCTGAATACAGGCAAAATTGAGTTCTTGTTTGCTTGGATGAGCTAAACTTGGTAATTCTAGTGTGAAATTGACGTTTTCTCCCTCAACTTCCAATTTGAGCACCATGTTTAAGGTGATAATATCTTGCCCCGAAACGGAATCTTTGACTTTACTCAAAGCCTCCACCACTTTCATTTTATCTATTGCCATATGCTGTAAGAATGTTTCTGCAAAGTTAAACAAATAAGAGGGATAAAGAGTTTTAGAAGCTCAAAACTTCTCTTTAGTCCCCTTGAAATCTGTTTTCTAATCCTGAGGAGGGAAGTTTATTGGAAAAAACAGCCGAGGCAGGCGGTTTTCAGCATTTTCAAGAGCCAATTTTACAAGGAGCATGGGAGCTCTTGCTCAATTGAGTAAAAATATTTCTAAAGAACATCTAGCTTCCTTCCAAAGTCTACTATATTTGCAGCGCAATGAGGATATTTAGAGAATTAAATCAGCTTCCCAAATTTAAAAATGCGGTATTGACCATTGGATCCTTTGATGGTGTTCATTCGGGGCATCAGAAAATTCTCCAAAGAGTGAGTCAAATCGCAGCAAATCACGATGGCGAAAGTGTGTTGATCACTTTTCACCCTCACCCGCGTTTTGTCCTGGCACCTGATTCTACTCGCCTACGCCTGTTGTCCACTATTGATGAAAAGATTGACTTGTTAAAAAAGTACAACATCGACAATTTGGTGATTGTCCCTTTTGATGCTAGTTTTTATGAACAAAGCCCAGAAGATTATATTCTCGATTTTTTGGTGGAAAAATTTCAGCCGCATACAATTGTAATTGGTTACGATCATAAATTTGGAAAAGACAGAGCAGGGAATATTCAATTGCTCCAGCAATTTTCGAAAGAGAAAGGTTTTAATATTGAGCAAATTCAAAAACAAGAGATCGAAGATATTGCGGTTAGTTCGACCAAAGTAAGGAAGGCGCTGGAAGCTGGGGAAGTAAAAAAAGCGGCGAAGCTATTGCAACACCCTTTTAGCATCAATGGAAAAGTAGTCCACGGAGAACGTATTGGCCATACGATTGGTTTTCCTACTGCCAATTTAGACTTGGGAGATCCCCACAAATTGATTCCGCCGATTGGCATTTATGCCGTTTGGGTTTTTCATAAAGGACAAAAATACGGGGGAATGCTCTATATTGGAAATCGCCCAACCATCAAAGACCATAATAACAAGATCAGCATTGAAGTCAACCTCTTTGAATTCTCAGGAGACCTTTACGATAAAAACCTGAAAGTAGATTTTGTCGAACACATTAGAGAAGATGTTTCTTTTGCCGGTTTAGATGCTTTGCGATTGCAATTGGCCAAGGATGAAATCTCAGCGAGAAAAATATTGGGTTTAGAAAAAAAAAAGTCCACTGATGCAGCAGTAGCTGTTGTCATTCTCAATTATAATGGTGTCGACCATTTGCAAACTTTTTTACCCTCCGTCCTCAAAACGACCTATGCTGGCGCCAAAATCTGGGTGGCCGATAATGGCTCTACCGATGAATCTCTTGCTATTCTAAAAAACAAATTTCCAGAAGTTAACCTAATCGAAATGCCGATCAATCTCGGATTCACCGGAGGCTATAATTCTGCGCTGGAAAAAATTGATAGCCCTTATACGGTTTTACTCAACTCTGACGTCGAAGTAACACCTGATTGGCTGGAACCTTTGATGGAGCAAATGGAAAAAGATCCAAGTATTGGTATTTGCCAACCTAAAATTCTCGCCTATAAAAGCAAAGAAAGTTTTGAATATGCAGGTGCGGCTGGCGGAATAATTGATGACTTGGGATACCCACTTTGCCGAGGAAGAGTTTTTGACACGGTGGAAGTTGACAAGGGGCAATACGACCAAGCAGCAGAAGTATCCTGGGCCTCGGGCTGTGCGCTTTTGATTCGCACCGAATTGTATAAAAAACTAGGTGGTCTCGATGCTGATTATTTTGCGCATATGGAAGAAATTGATTTGTGCTGGCGGATCAAACGCGCAGGCTATAAGGTGATGGCCTTTCCAGAATCTACGGTTTACCACCTTGGTGGTGGCACCCTTAATTATCAAAATCCGAGAAAGACTTTTTTAAATTTTAGAAACAGTCTTTACACCCTTTATAAAAACGAAAGCAAAAGTACTTACCTCTGGAAAACCTTAATGCGATTGATATTGGATGCCCCTGCGGCGCTGCGTTTTTTACTCTTAGGCCAATGGAAAGACCTTTGGGCAATCATCAAATCGCATTGGAGTTTCTTTAGCCAAATTCCTCGTTTGCATCGTAAAAGAAAAAGAGATCAGGACTTGATTGAGAAGATACGTATTGGTCCGTCTCGGGTGGAAAAAGGAAGGTATAAGGGAAGTATTATCTGGGCTTACTTTGCTAAAGGCAAACGTACATTTGATCAATTGTAGATGCCAACTATGAAATTTCAATTTTCACCAAAATATTATTTGTTGTTTTTCCTTGTGATAAACCTGCTGCAAAGCTACTTTACTCCATTGGCCAATGACGAGGCTTATTATTGGATCTATGCCCAAAATCTTGACTTTGGATATTTTGATCATCCGCCAGGAGTGGCCGTGTTGGTAGCGATGGGTTATGCTCTGATAAAAAATGAATTGGGGGTTCGATTGTTTATTGTCTTGGCGAGTAGTCTGAGTTTATGGTTTATTTGGAAAACGGTAGCGCCTAAAAATCACCATTTATTTTTTCTTCTGTTCTTGGGTAGCTTGGTTCCGAATGTGGGCTTTATGGCGGTTCCGGATATTCCCTTATTGCTTTGTGCAAGTGCTTTTCTTTATTTTCTAAAAAGCTATTTGGAAAAAGATTCCTGGATAATTGCGAGCGTTTTAGCGGTCGTAGTCGCAGGGATGGGATATAGTAAATACCATGGAATTATTTTATTGGTTCCTGCTCTTTTGGCGAACCTTTCTTTGTTGCAGCGAAAAAGTTTTTGGTATTTATTGGTTTTGGCGACTGTGTTATTTTTTCCGCATTTGTATTGGCAATTTGCCAATGATTATCCCACCTTTCGTTTTCACTTTTTTGATCGATCTGCGGAGCCTTATACCTTCTTATTTATCTTGGAATATATTGGTGGACAATTGTTGATTTATGGGCCTTTACTGGGCATTCCTCTTTTCTGGGGAGCTTGGAAATTTTCTGGGCAAAACAATTTTGACCGCACGATGAAATGGGTTTTTTACGGCACCTTTGTTTTCTTTTTATTCAGTAGTTTGAAAGGGCGAGTAGAACCCAACTGGACGATTGCCGGCATTGTCCCCCTACTCTATTTGGCTTATCATTTTTTGGAACAAAGCGAAAAATGGACGACATGGATTTACCGCATGTCGATTACCAGTATCGTTTTGATTGGCTTGGCACGTATTTTTATTGCGCTGGATGTAGCTCCGGTAAAAGGCATTCAACTGCCAAGAGAATTTTATGGTTGGACGGAATGGGCAGATGATTTATCCGAATTAGCTCAAGACCTTCCAGTGATTTTTTACAACAATTATCAACGTGCCGCTAAGTATCAATTTTACGCGCAAAAAGAAGCCTACTCGCTCAATACCTCCATCTATGCCGGAAGTCAATACGACCTTTTAATTGACCAACAAGAAGCCTTACAAGGCAAAAAAGTAATGATCGTCAATGGCGTCCCAATGGATCAAGAAGGAATTGAATTGGGGGAAATTGAAAAGGTAAAATATCAGATTGTCGATAATTTTCGGTTTTATAATCGCGTGCGAATAAAGATGTTGACTCCGATAGAAAAGCTTAAACCAAACGAGAAAGGAAGGGTACAAATTTCCATTTTTAATCCAAGCGATCAAGTCATTGAATTTATCCCCAACGCTGGAAGAAGCATGCAATTGCAATATGTGGTCTATGAAATGAAACGGCAGCTTTTGAAGGAAAAAGCGATTGCGGAATTTCCACTTGAGCGTTTAGCGCCGGGAGAAGAACAATTGGTTGAAGTAAGCTTGCAGGCACCTGCGGAGCCTGGAAATTATCGCTATCGTTTTGCGATTTATAATGGCTTATTGGAGGAAAGAAATTGTAATTTTCAGCAGCTATTGGTGGAATAGGGATTTTAAATTTAACCCGCGACCAAAGAGACGAAGGTCATCAACTTAGGGTATGGGTGCCCCAGGAAGCCGCTTGGAGCGGCATCCTGGGTTTTCAACAATATTCTTACCAAAACCATACTTCAAAATCAAGTATTGCTCATTCTCTTTTTTCGTCCTTTCTTTAAACGAAAAATTCCTCCAAACTGAATCGTTCTTTGTAAAAAGAAAAAACTTTGCCTGGCTTTAGTCTTGCCATCAGGAGTGGTTGGAATATTATGTAAATTAACATAACCAGCTTTGGCTTCACCGTGGATAAAATAGTTTTTAAACAGCGTCAAATGCAAGCCCGTTTTGAATCCAATCCCCAAACCAGAGAAATGATATTTATTCCTGTTTTCCTGATCCAAAACAGTAACATCCGTACGCGGCATTAAAAAACCTGCTTCTACTCCTTCTACCATTTGCAAGGCTACTTTATTTTCAAGCCTAGAAAATGATCGCAAGAAATTATCCGCTCTGGCTATTCCGAAGGCAATGAAATTCAATCCATCCGTATGCTCCATTTTTAGGAAGTCTGCTTGAATCAGAATTTGTTCTTGCTCGTAAATGCCATCGTAAAGCGGATGCGTTTTATCAATCGTTCCATTGATTTCTACCAATTGATTTTGTTGGACCACATACTTCATGTGATCGACACTGAAGCTTAAAATATAATGATCCTGGAAGAAATAACCTAAACCGAAATTGGTCTGTGGGATCGTCAATTTAGCAGGATGAAAATAGACCTCAAAAGCAAAAGGGGTTTGGCGGTCTTTGGCAATGACCTTTTCTAAGGTAAAATCATAATTGGTTCCAGAAAAATGAATATTAGAGGTTGAAAAAGCGGCCCGATTCCATCCCCAATAAACGTATACCTGACCTTTGGGAGACAAGGAACTAGCCGAGGGCAGAACGCCCTGTGCCGGTAGCAAACAGGGCAGAAAACACCAAAGCAGTCCCAAAATTTTCAAGTTTACTATTTTCATTTTTTGTACAAAATTTCTTTCTCGCAGGAGAATCCGATAATTACTTCAAACTTTTCTATCTTCGTGCCCGTGCTTAAGGTAAGCAGGTGGTCAAATTAAATCACATAATAAATTGAGCGACTTTTATTCTTATCCATCGTTAAAAAGCCTCGCCGATGCTAGGCATCGCCTACGTTTTTCGCCTCGGCTAAAAACAAAATTCATCTCAATTTATTGGTAA
>CALLVY010000624.1 GCA_938015925.1 uncultured Saprospiraceae bacterium | reverse complement strand
GGCATCGCTCAAGATGCTTTGGTGATGAATCTGGATGATATGGCTTGTGTGGGTTGTGTAGATGATATCGTCATTTCCTCTACGATTGGACGGAATAAAAACAGAATCAGCGGAGAAGTGATCAGTACGCTCATCAATGCTGCTGGTGATTTTGCGAAGGAAATGAAGGCTTTTGGGATAAATTTACACCTGGCAGGTGGGGAAACGGCGGATGTTGGGGATGTAGTGCGTACCATTGATGTAGGGTATACGGCTTTTGCTCGCCTAAAAAGGGATCAATTGATTGTCAATGATATCCAGGCAGGGGATGTGATTGTTGGTTTTGCCTCAGATGGGCAAGCCAATTATGAGTCCGCCTATAACGGTGGAATGGGGAGTAATGGACTCACTTCGGCCAGGCATGATGTGTTTAATTACGATTATGCAGAAGAATATCCAGAAACTTTTGATCCAGAAATTCCGCCAGAAGTAGTCTATGTGGGACTTAAAAAAGTAACAGACCCAGTAGTGATTGATGGGGTAGAGACGGATGTAGGAAAATTGGTTTTATCGCCCACTCGTACTTATATGCCTGTGATCAAAGCGATACTGGAAGCTCACCGAGAAGAAATACATGGAATGATTCACTGTACCGGAGGTGGTCAGACGAAAGTGAAAAATTTCATCAAAAATAAAAAAGTCATCAAAGATCAATTGATGGCTACTCCTTATCTTTTTAATCTAATCCAAGAGCAATCTGGCTCGGATTGGAAAGAAATGTATCAGGTATTCAATATGGGACATCGACTGGAAGTATATGTACGCCCTGAAGTAGCCGATGCTCTTATTGCGATTGGTCAATCATTTGGAATAAAAACTCAAATTGTTGGTCGAGTCGAAGAACAAGAAGGAGAATCTGTCATCATTGATAGCCCATACGGCCGATTTGAATACTAGATCAACCATCTTATAAATCGAAGATTCACGATAGTAATAAAGTCTATCCTTTCAGGGACAAAGCGAAAAATCAAAATTATTATTGGAGGTTTTAAAAGACTTCTTTAAAATCACGGGATTACAGTGTCATTTGTATTCCTTTTTATTCTATTGAAATTTATTAAATTAATAAGTGTTGTTTTAGTATATTTAGTACTTAGTAGAAGAACCTAAACCCCAAATTATTTGACCCTAGTACGGAATCCATTTTTTTAATAAAGTGTACAATGTGCTAAGCTTGGAAGCCCTTAAGATGAGTAGGAATAAAATAATCCTAATTTTATTATGTTTGGTTTGTTGCTCCTTTCAGAGTGCCTATACTCAGGAAGTCAACTCGACTATAGCCCCCATTCAAGATCTTAAGGAAGTTCAAACCACGATCCGTGGCCATATCCAAAATGCTTTTAAAGGCAGAAAAGCAGAACTCCGATTTCACACAGACCTGATATCTTTAGACGAACATCTTTTTCAAGTTCCAGTTGGAAGTGATGAACTTTTTGCCATGACCTTTCTCTTGGCAAAGCCTACGGTGGCGACTTTTACCTATTATGGATTGGAGGTTCAAATTTATGTAGAGCCAGGTAATGATCTTCAAATTGATTTTGATGCCTTAGATTTTTGGGGAACCTTGCGCTTTCTAGGAACCGGAGCGGTCCATAATGCTTATTTACTTTCTAGTACTAAGAAATTTCAACAGTGGACTACCCAATCGATCAGCTATGAAATAGTGCAAAGACAGGCGATGGATTACCGCCGATTGTTGGATCGCCTAAAAGATCAAAAACAAGAATTCCTGAATAAGTTTGGAGGTAAAAATGAATTTAGTGTTGATTTTTTAAGTTATGCGCAGTCTGACATTAATTATTGGTGGGGTTATCAATTATTGAGATACCGTATAGAACATCCCCTGGCCAATGGCCTGACGTCGCCAATGATTCTTCCAAAAGCTTATTATCTTTTTCTCAATCACCTATTGGTCAGCAATGACGAAGCCTTATCTAATCGCAATTATCTCTACTTCCTAGATCAATACCTTTCCTTTCGCAACGAAAATCCAGTAGAATACAATGGCCCGGATTTCTTAGCCAACTCTGTAAAAATCACGACCTCCAGCATGTTGGTGCTTAGTGAAGCAGATAAGCCTCCGATTCTCACGGAGTTGAAAAAAGGACAACGGGCTATCTATATGAATGAGCGATCTGAGTTTAAATCTAAAATATTGATAGGAGAGGCCTTGCATGAAGATTATTGGTATAAGATCAGAACGACTGATGGAATAGAAGGATGGGTAATTGGAGTTGGATCAAAATTAGATAAGCTGAAAGCAGGACCTCTGGTTGCCAATGAAAAAGGGAAAGAGGTTTATCGAAATGCAGATAAAATTCTGGTTGGAAAAGCGCTCACTTATATACTGGCCAGTGATTTGTATTGGCGATCGCATCTCGAAACACCAGAAGAGCTTGCTGCGGATGTTGAAGATTTTCTAGCGAAAAACGATGATCCTGTTTTTCGAGATATCATCAAAGCAGCTTATACGGAAGCAGAACGCAGGAGTAAAAAAAATAAGGAAGTAATTTACGGGGCTACCAATTACTTAACGGTTCGTCGCCCTCAAATTTTGAGCAGAGAAGGAGAGGAGGTGAAAAAAGTAACACCTATAGTTTCTAAGGTAATCATCAAATCTACTGATTTGCCTGGTTCTGAAAACAAACAAGAAGACCTTACGATTATAGCGAGTACGAGCAAAGTGAAAAAGAAAAAAAGAAGAAAGGATAAAATTGCTCGATCCAAAAATAAGAAATCGAAAAAAGAAATTGCCAACAAAAATGAAGTGGCTAAAAGCGAAAAGAAGCCGAAGGAAATAGTGCTTGATAAAACGGAAATCCCCGTTGAAGAAACAGAACTTGTGCAAAAGGAAAAGGAGCCAGAATTGATCGCCGATCCGAAAACAGAATTGCCCGCCAAAACACCTCTTTCAGAATCCAAAGAGCCGACTAAGTCTGTTGCTGATGCCACTCCAGTTACTAAGCTTGCTCCACCTAATCCAACTACTGTTACTCCAACAACTGTTCCCCCAACTCCTTCTCACAACAGAACTACAGCCAATAAATACGTAGAAATTGCAACGCCAATTGCGGTAACAGATGCTCCACAAATCAAGAAAATAAAAATCAAAGGAACGAGTATTTTTAGCAAAGGCTTGAAACTGGTGCTTTTAGAAGATCCAATTTTGCTATTGGAACAAGAAGTGAAATTAAAAGGAGCGAATTCATCTACGATGGAAGGAACCATCAGTTTGGTTGCCAATCAAAATGCTTATTTGGAATATGGTCAAGAACGAATTGATTTGTTTTTTCAAAACGCTGCGGGTGATTTACAAGTAACTTTTAATCCTTCTGACTTTCCGGCTTCGGTAAAGTTTTCAGGGGAAGGTGCTTCCGCCAATAATTACCTGCTTGCATTAGCACTCCTGAAGAAGAAATCGGAGACTAATTTAAAAAAGTATATTCGAGAAGCGGAACCATTGACTTTTATTAGTTTTATGGAAGAGCAGCGTAAAAGTCTGCTATCGTTTTTTAAGGAATATAAAAAGCAAAATAAAATAGATCGTTTGTTTCAAGAATACGCCAAAGCAGATATTGAATATTGGTATGGCTATCAAATGCTTAATTATCCCTGGGAACATCCTTTATACAAAAACCAGAATGCGCCAATGGCGGTTCCAGATAGCTATTATTCCTTTTTTGAAGAATTGGTAATCTCCAACGAATTTGCCTTGCCCAATCTAAATTATATTTATTTTTTAGATGAATTTATGAATTACCAATCTAACCTCCTTTCCAATGAGCACTTGTCTAATAAAGACCTGGCTAAAAAATTCCTAAAAGGAGATCCCTTTGATTATTACATGACCAAATTATTGTCGATAGATTGTAAAAGAGGTAAAGCTTTGCAGGTAGGGCCTGAGATTCAAGCATTTATTGCGAGCTGTGATAATCAAACGTATAATAACGTGCTCCGGCAAGTTTATAATGAAGCCAAAGGCTTGAGCACTGGAGATAATGCACCGCTTTTTACACTACGAGATATCAATGGCAAAGAAGTCCAGTTGAGTGAATTCCGAGGCAAGGTTGTATACCTTGATTTTTGGGCGACCTGGTGTTCTCCATGTGTGATGCAATTGCGGAATAGTAAGCAATGGAAATCCGAATTCAACAATAGAGAAGATATGGTCTTCCTTTATGTCTCCTTGGATAAAGATATCAATGCCTGGAAAAGTTTTGTACGAGGCCAAGGGCTCTTAGGCGAGCATCTTAAAGCGGATGGTGGGGATGTTTACAAATCAAAAATTGCTCGAATTTATAAAGTCAAAAGAATGCCACATGTCTATCTCCTAGACAAGAATGGTAAGGTGGCTTACAACAGTGCAACGGATTCCAAATCTGGCAGAGTAATAGATTATATTCGGAAGTTGTTGCAGGATTGATTAGGAAAAAAATAAAACCAAACCAACATCTGCCTGCCTGAATTTTGTAACTCTGAAATTGCTAAGTAAAGCAATTCTAAACCTTTTATTTAGCTTAAGATCGCATCCAAATCCTAGTCTAAAAGAAACGGTTGAATGATCTCTTGACGGTGCTAATTCAATTCCCGTACTTCCAGAAAAACGAAAATTCCCAGAAAAGAAATACTGACTTACGCGCACTGGAAAAACGACTTGTGTCGTACTGGAAAGTTCGGAAGTGAGGGTATTGCGGAGTGGTCGTTGAAAGACAGAAACTCCAAAGTCGATAGAATAACGATAGGGGGCTTTGGGTAAATAAACTCGGTTGAGTATACCATATGCTGACCCTGGTAAAGCAATGTGTGAATCTGGGTTAATCTTGGAGGTGAAAGGGAGGTAATTCACTCCTCCAAAGACGCCATATTCCAATACAATTTTCTTTCTTTTTTCAAAGTTTATAGTACGCGTCCAGTGCGCTTCTCCAGTGCAATTGTAATAGGCAAGAATACAGTTGATAAAGCTTTTTTCGAAAAATTTTACTTCTTCAATATTCGAATAAATATTCGGACAATCTTTTAAAGCCAACTTAAGGATACCCAGGAAACGCTTAATGGTTTTGAAATAAGCCTTTCCCGTTTCCTCGTCAATTATAGTTGTGGTAGAAACCAATAATTCCCGAAGACCTAATTCTTCTGTTTCTACAAAAAAATGTTCTTTCTCCCGCTCATCCACATAAGTATAAAAATCAATAGGGCCAGCAATTAGATGTTTGAAAAAGACTTGGATGTTTTTATTTTTGACTTCTCTGCTCTTACTTCTATAACGTTCCTGACCTTCTATAAAAAAGACTTGTTGGATATCATCAGGCGTATAAAGCACTGCTTCCTTAGCGCTAGCAGATTTCTTTAAAAGAATATCAAAACCATGATGGTTTAATTTTTCCTTAATGACACCATGAACCGTATCCTGATTCATGGTGACCACATAACCTTCTTGATACTTAATTTGAGCAGCAGAATTAGTAGTAGCAAATAGCAAAAAAAAAAGACTTAGGCTGACGGTAAATGGTAGCGAGATTTTCAAAAGCTTTAGTTTTCGTTTTGTCCAATAAATATTTAAACGAAGAAAAAAATGTTAGGAGGAATTAAAATCCATCACCCCTTTTATTTTGCGATTTCCTCTATTCTGGAGTCACCAATAAACGCTATTGATCAGGTAAAGAATAAGACCAAGCCAATATCTGCTTGACTGATTTTTAAAATTCGGAAATTGCCTATCAAAGCAATTTTAAACTTTTTGCCAAGCTTAAGTTCACAGCCACCTCCAGCGGTAAAAGGAAAGGTATCTATATTGTCTCTTGGCTTTCCTAATTCCACACCAATACTTGCAAAGGAGTGGAATTTACGAGAAGAAAAATGCTGTGTAAATCGAATTGGAGCATAGACCTGTGTGGTCTTGATGACCTCAGCGTTGAGGCTGTAGCGGAGTGATCTTTGATAAAAAGAAACTCCAAAATCGAAAGAATAACGATAGCCGTTTTTAGGTAAAAAAACTCGGTTAATTACCCCAAAGGCCATTCCAGGTAAAGGAGTACTTGTGGGGGATTTGAAATTGGACGAAACCGGTTTGAAGTTTACTCCTCCCCAAGTTCCAAATTCAAATATTGTTTTCTTTCTTTTTTTTAAGTTCGCATTACGAGTCCAGTAAGTTTCTCCAGTACATTCATAAAACTTAAGGATACAAGCAATCAATTTTTTTTCGAATAATTCCGTTTTTTCAATTTCCGGATAAATTTTAGGACAATCCTTTAAAGCCAATTTAAGCATACCATGAAAAACATTATAGCTTTCAGAATAGCTTTTTTGAGCCATCTTGTTATACAGCAAATTGATTTGTACTAATAATTCCTGAGTACCCAACTCTTGTGTCTGAATGTAAAAATGTTCTTTTTGAAACTTGTCAACGAAGGAAAATAAATCAACAGGGCCAGCAATAAGATGCTTGAAAAAGACCTTGACTTTTCCTTCCTCTTCTACTTCTATGGTCTTGCTTTGTTAAAGTTCTTGACCTTCTACAAAAAAGATTTCTTGGATATCATCAGGCGTATAAAGTACTTCCTTCTTAGCGCTAGCAGATTCCTTTAGAAGAATATCAAAACTATTCTTGTTTAATTTTTCCATAATCACCCCCCGAATCGTATCCTGATTCATGGTGACCACATAACCTTTTTGATACTCAATTTGAGCAGCAGCATTAGTAGTAATAATTAGCAATAAAAAAAGACTTAGGCTGACGGTAAGTAGTAGCGAAGTTTTCAAAAGCTTTAGTTTTCGTTTTGACCAATAAAATATTACGCTAAGAACATAAATTGTTAGTGCAAACAAAAATAAAACGTCAACTTTTTTAAAGAAAGCCTTAATTGTTCAGTCTTTAAATTTTCGGTAGGCATGTTCCAAAAAAAACAGAGAGACTGTTTTGATAGTTCTTGGTAGTGGCCAGAGGCCAGCAATCCGATTCGGTTAAAATGCAATAGCATTTACCGAGCATCCGCAGGTTTTTTTTACCCTTGGCTCGGTGAATGCTATTGCATTCTATCTGGGATGGCTATCGGCCTCTGGCCACTACCAAGTTCCTTTCCCGCTATTTAAAAATTCGAATTGAATACTTAAAGCCTTTCTAAGGTTTAAATAGACGCTAAGCGCCCACATAATTAGCAGGCGTTACCTGCTTCAATTCTTCTTTTACAATTTCCGCTACTTCCAGGCCATCAATAAACTCATGGATGTCTTCTTTATTGATTTTGGCTTTTCCTCTGGTCAAGGCTTTCAGGGCTTCATAAGGTTGTGGATAGCCTTCCCGGCGCAAAATATTCTGAATGGCTTCTGCTACGACCATCCAGTTTTTGTCGAGGTCTTCTCTGAGTTTGGCCTCGTTGAGTAACAATTTACTCATGCCTTTCATGATAGATTTAAAAGCAATAATGGTATGGCTAAAAGGAACGCCTAGATTTCTAAGTACGGTACTATCCGTAAGATCTCTTTGCATCCGCGAGATCGGCAGCTTATCAGCCAAGTGGGTATAAATGGCATTGGCCATCCCCAAATTCCCTTCTGCATTTTCAAAATCAATAGGATTTACTTTATGCGGCATGGCAGAAGAACCAACTTCTCCGGCAATCACTTTTTGCTTAAAATAATCCATCGAAATATAAGTCCAGACGTCTCGACAAAGGTCGATCAGGATGGTATTGATTCTTTTGAGATTCATACACAGCGCCGCCAGATTATCATAGTGATCAATCTGCGTAGTGTATTGCAAGCGAGTCAATCCCAAATATTCTGAAACGAAATGATCGCCAAAGTTTTTCCAGTTAATCGCTGGATAGGCGACATAATGCGCATTGAAATTTCCAGTGGCTCCGCCAAACTTGGCCGTTGGAGGAATTTGTTCCAATAGTTTCATCTGATTATCGAGGCGTTCTATGAACACTCGGAATTCTTTGCCCAGAAGAGTAGGAGAGGCCGGTTGGCCGTGCGTCCGCGCAAGCATGGGAATACTCGACCATTCGTCCGCCACCGAGCGCAGTGCATTGCGAACCTCCTTAAACATGGGCAAGTAAACATTGGCCATCGCATCTTTGACCAAAAGGGGAGTTGCGGTATTATTGATGTCCTGAGAAGTCAATCCAAAGTGAATGAATTCTTTATAATCGCTGATGCCGAGCTTGTCAAACTTTTGTTTGAGAAAGTATTCTACAGCTTTGACATCGTGATTGGTCGTTTTTTCAATATTCTTGATGTTGAGTGCATCTTGCAGATTGAAGTTTTCAAACTGCTCATTGAGCTGTTCTACGGTATCCAAATCAAAGCCTTCGAGTTGAGGCAATGGATGTTGACAAAGCGCGATAAAGTATTGGATTTCAACGAATACGCGATATTTGATTAGGGCATATTCGGAAAAATAATTACTCAGTTCTTTTGTTTTCTCGTGGTATCTTCCATCAATGGGAGAAATGGCCGTTAGCATGTTTGGCGGATTTACAGGTGGTCAAAATTGAATGCTGCAAATATAGTGATTGGATGGGAGAAAATTTGAGCTGTGTAGTAGAGTTTCTACTAAATGTTTAATAGAAACGCTATTCGCTAATTTAAAAATCAGATTTAATTATTTTTTGCCTGGCAATTAATTGATTTTTATGGTAACACTTTAGTAAATAGATTCCGTTTTCCAGATGGGAGAGATCAATTCCATTCGAAGGTATATTCGAATATTCTATCACCTTCTGTCCATTCAGGTTAAATATTTCCAATTTTTGAGGATTAACATTTGCTGTCTTGTTAAAATGCAATCTACCAGTTGTTGGATTGGGATAAATTGGAAAAGACCTTTGTAGAAATGCTTCTGAAGTAGGAGTGGGTCCCCCTGCTTCTAAATCACAATTCACGGGGATGCTGGTATTCTGATTTGAGAAGCAGGCAAATATTTTTGGTGGATCGGCAATGGCGCAACTCATCGTCTCTGTAGGGAAAAAGCCACGATACCCAGCCTGATTTGGATAATTTTTTATACCTATTTTTTCATAGTATTTAATAGTCCGAAACTGGCCATGAAAAAAGTAATCAAAAGTTTGGTAGCGGAGTATTGTTCCATCAAAATCTTCGGTTCCTATTTCCTTAACCGTTAATTCTTCATTTCCACAAATAGCATCAGGATAAGAAATACTTTCTCCCACTTTTAGATTGAAATCATAGATAAGGGAAAACTCCCCATTGTCCCTATATCGATATACTCTATCGTTTTCTTCATAGGCTACTCCATATACGCTATAAAAGAAAGTGGTGTCTTCCATATTGGTATATCTACTCGATCGCCTAATGATTTTACAGGTCTTATTATTAACAATGGTATCTCCATCAACATAATATCTATCTAGATCATAACCACCGAAAGGAAAAGGGTAATTAGAAACCCATTGAGTTCCATTTGTTAGCCAGGTTTGAGAATAGAGCGATAGGGAAAAGCTTAGCCCAATAGCAAGGAGGAGGTATTTTTTCATAAAGCGATTTTTTGTAGGACGGGCTGAATTAAAGTTAATTAATTTTTAGGTAAAAAGAAAGAGCAATTCCCTAAAAAAAAACAAGGGATGCCACTCATCACGGCACCCCTTGTTTGGATTAAAAAGCTAAAAAAGAAAGCCTACAAAGCCCCATATTTCTTCTTCACCCCATCCACTTTCTTCCGCGCCAAATCCATCACCTGATCCGCTTTTTCATCCGCTTTCTTATTGATGCTTGTTACTTTTTTATCCGTCTCTTTTTTCATCTTCTTAGCCGCAATCTGAGCGCCCTTTTTCTTAAGAATATTGTTGCCGGCTTGCTTGACTAAATTGTCCGCTTGTGCATAACCCGCTTTCCGAGCTTCCTCGCCTGCTTTCTTTCCCGCCTGGCGAACATTGGCCGCTTGTTTCTCCGCAGCAGCCATGATTTTATTAATCTCCGCATCCATCTTTTTCTTGGTGTCTTCTTTCTTTACTTCGACCTTTTCTTTTACCTCCGTTTTTACTTCGTCTACTTTTTGAGTG